>NZ_PSUG01000001.1:0-275826 GCF_002931755.1 Rathayibacter sp. AY2B3
TCAGCCGCGGCTGGCCCAGACCGCGCGGCGGCTGTCGTACTCGACGAGGTTGCCGTCGTCCTGCATGACGAGCTTGTACGGGCCGCCCTCCTCGACAGGACCCCTGCGATGACGCACCTCCCCTCCGGCCGCTCCCTGGCCGTCTCCCTCGCGGCGATCGCCGCCACAGGCGCCCTCCTGCTGGGGTCGCTGTCCGCCTCCGCGCTCGAGGTCCCGGCCTCGGCGCCCTCCGCCGTCGCCTCCGCCGCGGTCCTCCGCGCCGGCGAGCAGCTCGCGCGCGGCGAGCGCCTGGTGTCCCCCGACGGCGCCTCCTCCCTCGTGATGCAGAACGACGGCAACGCCGTGGTCTACGCCGCCGGCGGCCGTCCCACCTGGGCGTCGGGCACGCAGGGGCGCGGTGACAGCCTGCGGATGCAGGACGACGGCAACCTCGTCGTGTACGCCGCGGACGGGCGCCCCGTCTGGGCGAGCGGCACGGTGGCCGACCCGGGCGGCGAGCTGCGGATGCAGGACGACGGCAATCTCGTGATCTACCGCCGCAGCGGCTCGGCCGCCTGGGCCAGCAGCATCGGCGGGCGGATCGACGAGCCGCGCACCGACACCCTCCGCCGCGGGAGCACCCTCTACGCGGGGAACCGGCTCGCCACCCAGGGAGGCACCACGGCGGTGATGCAGGCGGACGGCAACCTCGTCGTCTACGGGCAGGGCGGAGCTCTCTGGGCGAGCGGCACCCGCGGCCGGGGCAACGTCCTCCGGATGCAGGACGACGGGAACGCCGTGGTCTACGCCGCGGACGGCGCACCCCTGTGGGCCTCGGACACGTCCGGCGAGCCGGGCGCCACGATGGTCCTCCGCGAGGGCGATCTCCGGATCGCGGACGACTTCGGCGTCCTCTGGAGCAGTGCTGCGCTCGTCGTGCGCGACTCGCTCTCCCCGAGCGGCCTCGTCGTCGCGGGCTCGCGGCTGACCTCGGCGAGCGGGCAGTGGCGGGCCGAGATGCAGCGCGACGGCAACTTCGTCGTCTACGGGCCGAACGGCGCGGACTGGGCGACGAACACCTCCTCCGCCTCCGGTGCCGCCTTCTCGATGAGCTCCGAGGGCCGGCTCGACGTGGCCGACTCCCGGATCCTCTGGCTGCGGTTCCCGAGGATCTCGTTCGGCATCGGCCAGAGCGGCGTCGCCCTGCCCTACCGCCTGGTGCTGCAGAACGACGGCCGCCTCGTCGAGTACGACGGCCTCGGACGGGCCGTCTGGGCCAGCCGGGGCTGACGCGCGACGCATGATGGAGGGGTGAGCGACCCCGGCGACTTCATCCGCTCGGCCCTGGAGTACGAGGGCGACGTCTGGCGCGCGCAGGACGTGCGCGAGCGCCTGGGCGCGGGGCTGGACTCGACGGGAGCCTCCGTCGGGGCGGTCCGCGGCACCGTCCGCGACGCGCTGAGGAAGTTCCGCTCGCTCGAGCACGACGACGTGACCGCCCTCTCCTCCGAGCTCTGGGAGACGGCGGTGTTCGAGCCGCGGCTGGCGGCCGTCGTGCTGCTGCAGTCTCGGGCCGAGTGGCTGCGAGGCTCCGACCTCACCCGGCTCGAGGGCTTCGTCCGCGACTCCCGCGTGGACGAGCTGAGCGACCCGCTGGCCCGCGACGTCGTCGCTCCGCTCCTGGCCGGGCTGCGCGGTGCGGCGCGGACCCGGGCGGACGCGGTACTCGACCGCTGGGAGGCGGAGGGCGGGCGCCTGGCGCGGGCGGCCTCCCTGGCGCGGGCGCCAGCCCGGTCGGACCGCGGCTGAGGGCCCCTCGACCCGGTCGCCCTCGCGGAGCCGGACCCCTGCTCAGGCGGCCCCGTGCTCCTGGATCGCCGTGCCGTCCGCCACCCGGATCCGCGTGTCGAACACCAGGCCGGGATCGACGCGGTGCGCGATCAGGACCACCGTCCGCCCCTCGGCGGCGCGGAGCAGATCCGCGAGCAGCGCATCGGCCACGGGAGCGTCCACCGACGCCGTCGGCTCGTCCAGCATCAGCACGCGGAAGTCGGCCAGGAGTGCGCGCGCGAGCGCGATCCGCTGCGCCTGGCCGCCCGAGACGAGCGTGCCCCGCTCCCCCACCCGCGCGTCGAGACCGCCCCGCGCAGCGGCCCAGGGCCCGAGCCCGACCCGCTCCAGCACCGCCTCGAGCACGGCGTCGGCGGCCTCGGGCCGCGCGAAGAGGAGGTTCTGCCGGATCGTGTCGTCGAAGAGGTACGGCTGCTGCTCCACGAGCCCGACCCGCTTCCGCACTTCCGCCTGCGGCAGCGTGCGCGCCTCGACTCCGCCCAGCACGTAGCTGCCGGTGTGGTCGAGGAAGCGCACCAGAGCGTGCGCGAGCGTGGTCTTCCCGGAGCCGCTGCCGCCGGTGACGAGCACGCGCGCACCCTCCGGCAGGTCGAGCGAGACGCCGCTGAGCGCCGGCGAGTGCGCACCGGGCCAGCTCACCGACAGGTCGCGCAGGACGATGCCGGCACCCCGGGGGGCCGGCGCGTGCGGGTCCACCTCCGCATCGGTCGCGAGCGCCGGCGACGCCGCCTCCGCGTCCAGATCGGCCAGGCGCTGAGCGCTCGAGAGCGCGGTGCGCGCCGCCTGCACGGCGAGCGGCGCGGCGGCGGCGACCTCGAAGACCGCGAGCGGCACGAGCGCGACGACTCCGAGGGCCGGACCGCCGAGGTCGCCGATCGCCGGGATCCCCAGCGCGAGGCCCGCCCAGACCGCACCGCCCGAGCAGAGGGCGAGGACGGCCGCGGCCAGTCCGGCGGACGCGGCCCGTCGTCGCGCCGCCCGGGCGAGCGACTCCTCCGCGCGCGCGACGTCCGCCAGAGCGTCACCGGCCGCATCGAAGGCGATGAGCACGTCGAGGCGGGTGACCAGCAGGTTCAGGCGCTCGGCGAGCTCCCCGCGCAGCGGCGCCAGCTCGCGGTCCGCCTGCGCGGAGAGCCGGCCGGCGCCCAGCGCCCCGCCGGCGAAGGCGAGGACGAGCAGCGCCAGCAGCACGGCGCCCATCGCCGGCAGCAGCAGCCAGACGCCGACCACGGAGACCGTCGCGACCAGCGCCGCGACGATCAGCGGCTGCACGACGCGAAGCGGCACGTCCTGCTGGGCGTCGACGTCCGATACCACCCGTGAGATCAGATCGCCGCGGCGCACGCGGCCCAGCCCGTCCGGCGCGACCGGCACCAGGCGCCCGTAGACGCCCGCCCGGAGCTCTGCGAGCGCGCGGAAGGCGGCGTCGTGGCCGGTCAGCCGCTCGAGGTAGCGGAAGAAGGCCCGCGCCAGTGCGAAGGCCCGCACGCCCACGACGGCCATCGAGAGGAACAGGATCGGCGGCTGCTCGGCCGCGCGGACGATCAGCCAGGCCGAGCAGGCCAGCAGCGCCACGACGGAGGCGGAGGAGAGCAGCCCGAACGACAGGCCCGGCAGGAAGCGGCGCGGCCCGGGCATCGCGGCGCGGAGGACGTCGGAGCGGTTCACCTCGCGACCACCCCCGACGGCGCCAGGGCGATCACGGCGTCGGCCGCCGCGACGGTCGCGGGCCGGTGGCTGGCGATGATCACGATCGTCCCGCTCTCCGCCAGGGTCCTGAGCCCGGCGAGCACGGCCCGCTCCGACTCCTCGTCGAGGGCGGCGGTCGGCTCGTCCAGGGCCAGCACGGCGCACTCGCGCTCGAGCAGGCGGTGCACGGCGCGGGCGACGGCGACACGGGCGCTCTGCCCGCCCGAGAGGCCTGTCCCCTCGGCGTCGAGCCGGCGCTCGGGGTCGACGTCGGCCGCGGCGATCGCCAGGGCCCGCCGGACGCGCTCGGGGTCCGGCGAGAGCGCTCCGAGCCCGACCGCGGACGCGACGCTCCCCGCGAGCAGGTCGGGCCGCTGGCCCGCCCAGGCGAGCGTCGACCGCAGATCCGCGACCGGCGACCCGCCGAGCAGCAGCGTGCCCGAGAAGGGCACGAAGCCCGCGAGCGCGGCGAGCAGCGTCGACTTCCCGGATCCGCTGGGCCCGGTCACCACGGTGATCGACCCGACGGGGAGCACCGCGTCGACAGGAGCGAGCGTCCGCCCGCGTCCGTCGTCGACCGCGAGTCCCCGCAGCTCGAGCGCCCCCCTCGCCGCCGGGGCCTTCCCGCGAGGGGGCAGGGCCGCCGCGCGCTCGAGGACGGCGAAGGCGCGGTCCGCCGCCTGCACCCCGTCGGCCGCCGCGTGGAACTCGGCACCGACCTGGCGCACCGGCAGGAACACGTCGGGCGCCAGCACCAGGACGAACAGCCCGACGGCCAGCCCCAGCGAGCCGTCGACGAGCCGCAGCCCGATCGAGACGGCGACCAGTGCGACCGAGAGCGAGCCGGCGAGCTCGAGCACGAAACCGCTGACGAAGGTCACCCGCAGCACCTTCATCGTGTGCACGCGGTAGTCCTCGGTCAGCGCGCGGATCCGCGTCGCCTGCCGCTCGGCCCGCCCGAAGATCTTGAGGGTCGCGAGGCCGCCGACGGTGTCGACGAAGCCGGACGCGAGGGCCTGCAGCCGCTCCCACTGCCGCGCCTGCACGGCCTGCGTCGCCCAGCCGATCAGCACCATGAAGACCGGGATGAGCGGCAGGGTCACCACCAGGAACAGCGCGCTGAGCGGATCGGCGAGGAAGACCACGAGCGTCAGGAGCGGCGTCGCCACCGCGGTGGCGATCAGCTGCGGGAGGTAGCGGGCGAAGTAGCCGTCGAGGGCGTCCAGACCGCCGCCCAGCAGCGCGACGACCCCGCCCGAGCCGCCCTCGGAGCGGCCCGCCGGGCCGAGCTCGACCAGCGCGGCGAGGACCGCCTGCCGCAGCTGGGCCTTCGCTCCTGCTCCGTGGCGCACCGCGTTCACCTCGGTCGCCCAGGCGAGACCCGCCCGCACCGCGACGACCGCGAGCAGGGCGGCCAGCAGCGGCGCGAGGTCGTCGGCGCTCCTTGCGTCCACCGCACCGGCCACCAGCTGCGCCACCAGCCACGCGAAGGCGACGATCGCGAGAGTCCTGGCCAGCGCGAGCGCCCCGCCGAGCAGGAGGAACACGCGGGCCGCCCGGGCGTAGCGGAGCAGGCGCGGATCGAGGGGCTTCACGTCAGTGGGCGTCGACTGGGATGTGCGCGCGGCTGATGCGCTTGCGGAAGATCCAGTAGGTCCAGGCCTGGTAGCCGACGATGAGCGGCACGAACACCAGCGCGGTCCAGCTCATGACGGTCAGCGTATAGGGCGTGCTGGAGGCGTTCTCGATCGTCAGCCCGTAGGCGGGGACGTTCGAGGCGGGCATCACCGCGGGGAACAGCGTCGCGAAGAGGGCGAGCACGGCCAGCGCTGTGGTGCCGGCCAGCAGCGCGAAGGCGCGTCCCTCCCGGCCCCGCGTGAGGGCGAGCCAGCCGCCGACGAGGGTGGCGGCCGCCCCCGCCGAGAGCGCCCAGGAGGCGGTGCTCCCCTGGCCGAGGTTGGTCCAGGCCAGGAAGACCGCGGCGACGACCACGGTGAGCAGCCCCGCGCGGGTCGCCAGGCGGCGCGCCCGCTCGCGGATCTCCCCCTCCGTCTTCAGCGCGACGAAGACGACTCCGTGCGTGAAGAAGAGCAGGAGGGTCGTCGCTCCGCCCAGGAGCGCGTAGGGGTTCAGCAGGTCCAGGACGGTGCCGATGTAGTTGTGGTCGGCGTCCATCGGGACGCCCTGCACGATGTTCGCGAAGGCCACGCCCCAGAGGAAGGCGGGCACCGCGGAGCCGACGACGATCATCGTGTCGAAGCGCCGCTTCCACTGCGCCTCCGGACGCTGGTGCCGGTACTCGAACGAGACACCGCGGGCGATCAGCGCGAGCAGGATGAGCAGCAGCGGCAGGTAGAACCCGCTGAAGAGCGTGGCGTACCACTCCGGGAACGCGGCGAACAGGGCGGCGCCGGCGACGATCACCCACGTCTCGTTGAGGTCCCACACCGGGCCGATCGTGTTGATCAGCACGCGGCGGTCGGTGTCGTCGCGCCCGAGGAAGGGGAGCGACATGCCGACGCCGAAGTCGAACCCGTCGAGGACGAAGTAGCCGATGAAGAAGAACGCGACGATCCAGAACCAGAGAACGGCGAGATCCATGGAGGTGCCTCCTAGTAGACGGTGCCGACGAGCTGCGGGCGACCGCTCTCCTCGTCGACCTCGGGAGCGTCGTCGGGGCCGGCCTGCGCGGCCCGCTTGATCAGGCGGAACTCGACCACGGCGAGAGTGCCGTAGATCGCGGTGAAGGCGAGCAGCGAGATCAGGACTTCGACGCCGCTCACTCCGGGCGAGACTCCGTCGGCGGTCTTCAGCAGCCCGAACACGAGCCACGGCTGGCGGCCCATCTCGGTGAAGACCCAGCCCACGATCATCGCCATCAGGGGCAGCGGGGCGGCCCAGATCGCGACCTTCCACATCCACTGCTTCGGCTCGCGGCCCTTCCGGGTGAACCACAGACCCGCCGCGGCGACCCCGATGGCGAGGACGCCGAGCGCCATCATCCAGCGGAACGACCAGTACGTGACCCAGATGATCGGCGTGTAGTCGCCGGGTCCGTAGACCCGGGTGTACTGCGCCTGGAGGTCGTTGATGCCCTCGACCGTGCCGGTGAAGGTGTGCGTCGAGAGGAACGAGAGCAGGTAGGGGATGCGGATCGAGAACAGCTCGCTCGAACCGTCCGGCGTTCCCCAGGTGAAGATGGAGAAGGAGGCGTCGACGCCCGTGGAGGTCCGGTAGAGCGCCTCCGCGGCCGCCATCTTCATCGGCTGCGTGTCGACCATCGCCAGGCCGAGCGAGTCTCCGGTGAACAGGGTCAGGCCGCCGCTGACGAGCATCATCCAGGCGCCGAATCTCAGGGCCGGACGCATGGTCTCGAGGTGCTGGTTCCGCGAGAGGTGGTAGGCCGCGACGCTGATGATCACGGCCGCGGAGACCATGAAGCAGGCGAAGATCGTGTGCGGGAAGGCGGCGAGCGCGACCTTGTTGGTCAGGAGCGCCCAGATGTCGGTGAGCTCCGCACGGCCCTTGGTCTCGTTGATGCGGAAGCCGACCGGGTTCTGCATGAACGCGTTCGCCGCGATGATGAAGTAGGCCGAGAGCGTGGTGCCCAGCGTGGTCAGCCAGATGGTGGCCAGGTGCAGCTTCTCGGGGAGCTTGTCCCAGCCGAAGATCCAGAGGCCGATGAAGGTGGCCTCGAGGAAGAAGGCGAGCAGGCCCTCGAACGCGAGGGGCGCCCCGAAGACGTCGCCGACGAAGCGGGAGTAGTCGCTCCAGTTCATCCCGAACTGGAACTCCTGGACGATCCCCGTCACGACGCCCATCGCGAAGTTGATCAGGAAGAGCTTCCCGAAGAACTTCGTCAGCTGCAGGTAGTGCACCTTCCCGGTGCGCACCCAGCAGGTCTGGAAGATCGCGACGGTGAGCGCCATGCCGATCGTGAGCGGCACGAACAGGAAGTGGTAGATCGTCGTCAGACCGAACTGCCATCTCGACAGCAGGAGCGGATCCAGGAGTTCGTTCACAGCTCCGAGAGTAGGTCGGCGGGAGAGGTCCGACGGCCTCCGATCCCAGTACTGGGGCGGATGTGCGGCCTTCCACGAGCTCCTGGCGACCCCCTTTCCGGGGTGGCCCCGGGAGCCCCGCCGAGCACTCCCACCGACCGGTCGCTCGACGTCGAGACGGACCCTCTCGACGTCGAGGGAGTCTTCCGTGCGGCGACTGCCGAGCAGGGCTCGCCTCCGTCGGACGTGCTGCCGCCGATTTCTCGACGCCGAGCGATCGGGCGGTCGGCGACCCGCTGAGGGATCGTCTCACCCACCTTCAGTGGATTCTCAGGCGCACATCCGCGAGATCGGCGGTGGGAATCCGTTCAGGGCGCGCCGTCGGCGACGGATACACCCGCAGCAGGCGCTCGAGGAGGCCCGTGCGGAGGCGCCGCCGGTGGGCGACCCGCGGTCAGCCCGCGTCGACGCGCGAGCGGGAGCCGGAGAACCAGGCGGGCGCCTGGAAGCCGTACTTCAGGACGGGCAGATCGCGCGTGAGGCGCCAGTAGCCCAGCGCCGCCGCGACGCCGGACCCGCAGACCAGGAGCGGCACGACCGGCCCGATGACGTCGAGCCAGCGCTGTCCCTGGAAGAGCAGCAGGGCGCTCGTGGCGAGCGAGACGAAGAGGACGTGCACCACGTACACCGGGAGCGTGTTGCGACCGATGAAGGTGATCCAGCCCGCGCCGCGCCGGTTCGAGAGGAAGCGGGCGACCACGAGCCCGGCGAGGACCGCCAGCACGCTCACCACGACCAGCCCGATCGTCAGCAGCGGGAAGCGGACGCGGGCGGCGAGGATCACGCCGGCGAGCACGAGGAAGAGCACGCCGAAGCCGAGTCCGCTGACGATCCCGCGGCGCTCCACGAACGCGATCACCGCGTTCCGCAGGTACAGGCCGAGCAGGAAGAACATCAGGTAGCGGGCCATGCCGTCCCAGGCGATGTTCCCGGTGCCCTCGGAGGTGCTGGAGCGGACGGCGTACCAGACCACGGCGATCGCAGTCGCGATGCCGATCTGCACTCGCCAGTCGATCCGGCCCTGCGCGAGCTTGGCGGCCACGAAGAAGATCGTGAGGGCGTAGAGGAACCAGAGCCCGTTGTGCGGCATCACCGGCTGGAGGAGCAGCGCCAGCGGGTCGGACTCGTCGGTACCGCCCGGGTTGGGCACCACCAGGAAGAAGAGGAACCGCACCACAGACCAGAGCAGGAAGGCCCAGACCAGCAGGCTCAGCCGCGAGCGCCAGAGCTCCGACCACGACCGGGTGAGCACCGAACCGGCGAACAGCCCCGAGGCGAGGAAGAACAGTGGCATCCGGAAGGTGATGAGGAGCAGGTTGATGTCGTTCCACGAGTCGGGGGCGATCCCGGCGGTCGTGGTCCACTGCACGGAGTGGGCCAGGGCGACCAGGATGATCGCGATGCCCTTCGCCGTGTCCACCCAGGTGATGCGTGCGCGTGCCATGAGTCCTCGTCGTGATCGTCCATCGGAAGTCGGCCGGCGGCGACGATGACGATGGCGAAGTGCAAGTGTGGCACGGCTGTGCATCCTCTGTGACGTTCTGGACGGATCCGATCTCGGCGATCCGGTGACGCGGAGACGGCCATCGGGTGCTCCGATCCTCGGCCGGCCTCCTCGTGCACGACGCGCGCCCGCCGATGCCCGAAGATCGAGCCATGACTCGAGCGACGACCTCCGGCTCCGCGCCCGGCCCCCGCCGCATCCGCCTCCGCCTCCTGGTCGCGCTGCTGGTGCTCGCGCTGATCCTCGCCGGCGCAGGCATCGCCCTCTCGCTCGCCTCCCGGAGCGGTAGCGCGGGCACCCCGGCCGCGGGCTCCCCCGAGCCCGGACCGACCTCCTCCGTCGACATGGCCGAGCGCGTCGCCGGTCTCGAGAAGCGCTTCGCCGCCGGGTTCCCGCAGCACAGCATCGTCCTCACGGGCAGCTCCACGATCGGCCGCTGGACGACCTCCAAGGAGGACCTGCGCCCGCTCGAGACCTACAACATCGGGATCGGCGGCACGACGGTCGCCGACCACCTCGCGTGGCTGGACCGCATGGTCGCCCCCTTCGATCCCCGCGCCGTGATCGTGTACGTGGGAGCGAACGACATCAGTGGCGAGGAGGGCTCGCGGACCGGCGCGCAGACCGCCGACTCGGTCGTCGAGTACCTCCAGCGCGTCGAGGAGGTCGCCCCCGACGCCGAGCTGTTCTACGTCGAGATCGCGGAGACGCCCGCCCGCGCCTCCGTCGGCGCCGAGGTCCGCGCCGCGAACACCGCGGTCAGCGCCTACGCCGAGACGGACGACCGCGTCACCTTCGTCCCCACCGCCGACGCGCTCGTCACCTCCGACGGCGCGGTCGACCCCTCCCTCTTCGTCGACGACGGCCTGCACTTCGACGAGGCCGGCTACGCCCGGTTCTCAGAGGCGGTCCGCGCGGTGGTCCTGCCCGCTCTGGAGTGAGCAGGCGGACCGCCGTACTGCGGCCCGCTCCGCGTGAGCGGTCCGGGGACACCGCGCCCGGAGCCCCCAGTGTTGACCCTGAAGGGGGACACGGCCACTCCCTCGCGCGCGCCTATCCTGGCCCCGCGTCATCGCCGACAGCGCCCTCTGCACCGCCGCAGACCGCCGCTCGCTCAGCAGCGCCGACCGTCTCGGAGTCACCGATGCCCCGCTCGAGGATCCGCCCCCGTGGTCTCGCCCTGCTCGCCGTCCTGGCGGTCACGGCCGCCGCGCTCGTCGCCGGGCCCGCGGCTCCGGCGTCCGCCGCTCCCGTCGTCCCCGCCGGCTTCACCGACTCGCGGGTGGCGGCCGTCCCCGCGCCGACCGCCCTCGCCTTCACGACCGACGGGCGCACCCTCGTCTCCTCGCAGACCGGCGCGATCCGGGTGATCCGCGGAGGCAGCCTGGTCGCCACCCCGGCCCTCGACCTGCGCTCGAAGATCTGCGCCAACGGCGAGCGCGGTGTGCTCGGCCTCGCGGTCGACCCGGCGCCGGGATCCCGGACCGTCGTCGTCTACTACACCGCGAAGGGCTCCGACTCCTCGTGCCCGACCAACGCCGGCGGCACGGTGAATCCCTCGGGAGCTCCGCGCAATCGCGTCTCCTCGTTCCAGCTCGGCACCGACGACCGCATCGACCCGGCCTCCGAGCGCGTCCTCCTCGACGGCATCTACTCCCCCGCGAGCAACCACAACGGCGGCGACCTCGCCATCGGCAAGGACGGGCTGCTCTACGTCAGCGTCGGCGACGGCGGCTGCGACTACCGCGGCGGAGTCGGCTCGCCGGGCGGCAGCGGCTGCGGCGGCCGGAACGACGCCGCCCGCGACCCGAACATCCTGAACGGCAAGATCCTCCGGGTCACCCTCACCGGCGGCGTCCCGGCCGGCAACCCGTACCTGGGCACCGGGACCGCCTCCTGCCGACTCGCCCCGGCCGCCGCGGGCGTGCGCTGCCGCGAGACGTTCGCGAGCGGCCTGCGCAATCCGTTCCGGATGGCGTTCGACCCGAACGCGACCGGCACCGTCTTCCGCATCAACGACGTGGGCCAGGACGCCTGGGAGGAGATCGACCAGGGCGTCGCCGGCGCCGACTACGGCTGGAACACCCGCGAGGGCCACTGCGCGAAGACCGGCTCGTCCTCGAACTGCGGAACAGCGGCGCCCGCCGGGCTCACCGACCCCGTCTTCGACTACCCGCACAGCAGCGGCTGCGCCTCGATCACGGGCGGCGCCTACGTCCCCCGCGGCGTCTGGCCGGCCGCCTACGACGGCGCGTACCTCTTCGGCGACTACGTGTGCGGGAAGATCCGGACCCTCGGCCGCACCGGCGCGGCCGGCGACCTGGTGACCGGCCTCGGCGGCAGCAGCGCCGTCGCCATGGCCTTCGGCCCCTCGCGCGGGACCCAGGACCTCTTCTACACGAGCTACGCGAACGGCGGCGAGGTCCGGCGCCTCGCCTACACCGCCGCGGCGAACCGCGCCCCGACCGCGGCCCTCTCCGCCGCCCCCTCCTCCGGTGCGGCTCCTCTCGCCGCGCGGCTGAACGGCTCCGGCAGCAGCGACCCGGAGGGCGGGGCCCTGACCTACCTGTGGTCGTTCGGCGACGGCACCCCCGACCGCATCACGACCGGCCCGACCTTCACCCACAGCTACGCCGCCGGCAGCTGGACCGCGTCCCTCCGCGTCCGCGATCCGAAGGGAGTCGTCTCCGCACCTGCGACGACGAGGATCACCTCGGGAGACAGCGCGCCGACCGTGAGCATCACCGCACCCGCCGACGGAGGGGTGTTCGTCACGGGCCGGAGCTACGGCCTCCGCGCCACGGCGACCGACGCCGAGGACGGGGCCCTGCCCGCCTCGGCGCTCACGTGGACCGTCCAGCGCCGCCACGCGCAGCACACGCACCCCTTCCTCGGCCCGCTGACGGGGAACGACCTCTCCTTCGTCGCCCCCGGCCCGGAGGACCTCGCCGCCGCCGCGGACAGCGACCTCCTGATCAGCGTCACGGCGACGGACTCGAGCGGAGTGTCGACCACGGCGACGCGGACGTTCTCGCCGCAGAGGGTCTCCGTCACCCTGGCCACCGCTCCCGTCGGCCGGACGGTCGTCGTCAACGGCACCGAGGTCGCCGGAGGCACGACGGTCGTCTCGTGGGCGGGCTCGGCACTCCAGCTGGAGGTCCCGGACCAGACCGACGCCTCGGGCACGGCCTACCGGTTCTCGTCCTGGTCCGACGGCGGCGCCGCCTCGCACAGCGTCGTCACTCCCGGGAGCAGCACCACGCTGACGGCGACCCTCGCCGCCACCGGGCTCCCCGGCGCTCCGACCGCGGTCACCGCCACGGCGGGCTCGGACGGCACGGCGACGCTCGCGTGGTCGCCCCCCGCGGGCACCGGGGGCTCGGCGGTCACCGGCTACCGGGTGTCGCGCGACGGGTCCGACACGAGCGGAGCCGGAGCCTGGAGCGCCGTGGTCGCCGCGACCAAGCGGTCGCAGACCTTCACGAAGCTGGTCCCGGGCAGCAGCTACACCCTCTCCGTGCAGGCGGTCACGGCGAACGGCACCGGCCCCGCCGCCTCCGCACGGGTCGCCGTCCCCTGAGCGCTCCACGCCCACCGGCCTCCCGGGCGCAGCCCTGCCGCCGCCCAGCCGTGCGCCCCTACGATCGAGCCATGCCGAGCATCCGGAGCCGCTGTCGGCCCCAGCCCCCGATCGAGTCCGCGGCGGGCGGGGGCGCCCGGTGAACGACACCCTCACCGGGATCCTGGACTTCGTGGTCGGCGTCCCCCCGGTCTGGCGGACGCTCCTCGCCGGGCTCGCGATCTTCTTCGAGACCACGATCCTGGCGGGCCTCGTCGTCCCCGGCGACACGATCGTGATCGTCAGCGCGACCGGCGTCACCAGCCCGCTGCAGTTCGTGGCGCTGGCCGTCACCGTCGTCATCGGCGCGCTCTGCGGCGAGTCCGTCGGCTTCTGGCTCGGCCGCTGGTTCGGGCCGCGGATCCGCGCATCGCGTCTGGGACGCCGACTCGGCGAGAAGAACTGGCTGAAGGCCGAGCGCTACCTCGCACGGCGCGGCGGGTTCGCCGTGTTCCTCTCGCGCTTCCTGCCGGTGCTGCACTCGCTGATCCCGCTGACGGTGGGGATGAGCGGGATGCGCTACCGGACCTTCATGGCCTGGACGATCCCGGCGTGCGTGCTCTGGTCGTCCGCCTACGTCGGCGTCGGCGCCGCGGCGGCCGGCAGCTACCGGGAGCTCTCGGAGAGCCTGCACGGCGCCGGCTACCTCTTCGTGGGGGTCATCGTCGTCTTCGCCCTGCTCGTGCTCCTCGGGAAGAAGCTCCTGAACAGAGCGGAGGCGCGCCACCTCGACGAGTGACGCGCCTCCGGGCGTGGATCCGGGGAGGATCAGTCGACGAGACCCGCCGACTTCAGCCACTCGCCCGCGATCGCGGACGCGGACTTCTGCTCGTTGACGCTCTCGGAGTTGAGGGCGACCAGGTCGTCCGCGGTGAGCTTCGCGCTGACCGCGTTCAGCACCTCGGCCGCGTCGTCCGTGATCTTGCTGGAGACGATCGGCACGACGTTGTCGGCGACGAACAGTCCGTCCGGGTCCTCGAGAGCGACGAGGTCGTTCTTCTGGATGTTCGGGTCGGCCGTGTAGACGTTCGCCAGCTGGATCTGGTCGCTGGTGAGCGCGTCGACGGTGGTCGATCCGCCGCTGTCCTCGATCGCCTGGAAGGTGGTCGTGATGCCGTACTTCGACTGCAGGGTGTCGGGCCCGTAGGGACGCGTCTGCAGCTCGGAGTTGCCGCCGACCACGATCGGGTCGGTGACGTTCTTGAGCGACGCGATGTCGGTCAGGTCCCACTTGTCGGCGAAGGCCTGGGTGACGGTGTAGGAGTTCTGATCGCTGGCCTCGGCGGCGTCGAGGGCGCGGAGGCCGTCGGGCAGCGCGTCGCCGAGCGCGGAGTACACGTCGTCGGCAGTGGTGGCCGTCGCGTCCGGCTCGAGCGCCTGCAGGAGGCTGCCGTCGTACTCCGGGAAGACGTCGATGGATCCGCTCTCGATCTCGGGCAGGTAGATCTCGCGCTGGCCGATGCGCAGCTGGCGGTCGACGGTGAAGCCGTCGTTCTCCAGAGCCTGCGCGTAGATCTCGGCGAGGATCTCGTTCGAGTAGTAGTCCTGCGAGCCGACCACGATGGTCTCGCTGCCCGCAGTCGCACCCGATCCCTCATCGAGCGGATCGCCCGAGGAACACCCTGCCAGTGCCACGACGGCACCGACCGCGAGTGCGCTCAGCGCGACACGGCCCTTCGTGAAATGTGCTGTGAACATTGCTATTTCCCTTCTTCGATGGGGATTCCCACCACCGCGCGTCGTCGGGGCGACGACGTGCGGGAACCTGTGCGGCCGGCGGTGCCGGCCAGGCCGAGCACGACTCCGCGCGGCACGGCGAGCCGCTGGAGGAGGGCGAAGAGGACCTCGCTGAGGAGCGTCAGCACGATCACCAGGATCGAGCCGGCGAGCATCTGCGGGTAGTCCCCCGACTTCACTCCGCGGAAGATGTACTGGCCGAGTCCGCCCGCGCCGATGTAGTCGGCGAGCGTGGCGGTCGCGATGATCTGCAGCGCGGCCGAGCGGAGTCCGCCGATCAGCAGCGGCAGCCCCAGCGGGATCTCGACCTTCGTCAGGATCTGCCACTCGGTCATGCCCATCGAGCGCGCCGCGTCGACCGTGCGGCGGTCGACCGCCTCCAGTCCGGAGTACGCGCCGGCGAGCACCGACGGGATCGCGAGCACGACGAGGGCGATCACCGGAGCGCCGAGTCCGAGCCCGAGGCTCATCGCCGCGAGGACGAGCACGCCCAGCGTCGGCAGGGCTCGCAGACCACCGGCGACGGGCACCGCGATGCCCTTGCCGCGCCCGGTGTGCCCGATCAGGTACCCGATCGGGATAGCGATCGCGGCGGCGATGACGAGCACCAGCAGGCTGATGCCGACGTGCTGGGCGACGCGGGTCGGGATCGCGTAGACCCCGGTCCAGTGCGCGGGATCGGCGATCCAGGCGAAGGCCTCGGCGATGAGGTTCACGACGTCACCGCCCTCTCGACCGCGAGCGGCCTGCGCGAGCGGCGCGTGCGGTCCAGGGCCGTCCAGGGCATGAGGAGACGGCCGATCAGCACCAGCAGCCCGTCGAGCACCAGCGCGAGGACGATCGTGAGGACGATGCCCGTGACGATCTCACCGGTGATGCCGCGCTGGAAGCCGTCGGTGAAGAGCAGGCCGAGGCTCTGGATCCCGAGCACCGCGCCGACCGTCACCAGGCTGACCGTGCTGACCGTGACCACCCGCAGGCCCGAGAGCAGGACCGGACCCGCCAGCGGGAACTCGACCCGCCAGAAGCGCGCCCAGCCCGAGTAGCCCATCGCGGTCGCCGACTGGCGGACGTCGTCCGACACCGCGCCCAGTGCGTCCGAGGTGGTGCGGACCATCAGCGCGACTCCGTAGAGGGTGAGGCCCGTGATCACGTTGGCGGTCGAGCGGAGCGGGATGCCCAGCAGGACCGGCAGCAGGATGAACATGGCCAGCGACGGGATGGCGTAGAGCACGCCGAGCCCCGTCAGCAGGGTTCCGCGGCTCCAGCGGTAGCGGTTCGCGAACCAGCCGAACGGCAGCGAGACGAGGAAGCTGAGCAGGATCGGCGGAACCGACAGGGCCAGGTGCGCCAGCAGGTTCGCGACGATCGCGTCCGTGTTGTTGACGACCCAGTTCACGCGGCGGGGCCGTCCTGCGAGCGCAGCACGCCGGTCGGGCGCCCGTCGCCGTCGACCACGATGCGGGCGCCGTCGCGCTCCTCGATCCGGAGCGAGCGCTTGCCGCGGTCGGCGCCGACGAAGCCGGCGACGAACTCGCTCGCGGGGTTCGCCAGGATCTCGGCGGGCGAGCCCTTCTGCGCGATCCGGCCGCCCTTCTCGAGGATGACGACCTGGTCGCCGAGCAGGAACGCCTCGTCGATGTCGTGGGTGACGAAGACCACGGTCTTGTCGAGCTCGTCCTGGAGCCGCAGGGTCTCGCGCTGCAGGTCGGCGCGCACGAGCGGGTCGACCGCTCCGAACGGCTCGTCCATCAGCAGGATGTTCGGGTCCACCGCGAGGCCGCGCGCCACGCCGACGCGCTGCTGCTGGCCGCCGGAGAGCTGGCTGGGGTACCGGGCGGCGAGCCCGCGGTCCAGTCCGACCGTGTCCATCAGCTCGAGCGCGCGGGAGTGCGCCTGCTTCTTGGCGACCCCGTTCAGCCGCGGCACGGTCGCGATGTTGTCGATGACCTTGCGGTGCGGCAGGAGTCCGGAGTTCTGCATCACGTAGCCGATTCGGCGGCGGAGGGCGACGGCGGGCAGAGAGGAGATGTCCTCGCCGTCGATCTCGATGGTGCCGGACGTCGGCTCGATCATCCGGTTGATCATGCGGAGGATCGTGGTCTTCCCGCAGCCGGAGGAGCCGACGAAGACGGTCGTCTGCCGGGAGGGCAGCACGAGCGAGAAGTCGTCGACCGCCCGGGTGCCGTCCGGGTACTGCTTGCTGACGTTGCGGAACTCGATCACGAGGCCGCCCGCCGTCCGGCGGTGTGCGCGCCGATCTGTCCCTGGTCCACGACTGTGCCCGCTCTCGCTCCGCGCGTCCGGCCGCTGCGCGGCCCGCGGCCCCGAACGGGGCCAGGCGGCAAGGAAAACACCAATAGCAGCCGCCTGCCAACCCGGACCGCGAAGTGTTGCGGGATGTTCCGGGAGCGACTAGGGCCTTGACAGCCCGGGCGGGTCAGGACTCCTCGACGGCTCCGTAGTGCGAGGTCATGTAGTGGCGCAGCAGCGAACGGCTCTCGTCGATGAAGCGCTGGTCGCCGTGGGGGTCGATGAGGAACGCGCGGGTGAGCAGCGCGTCCGCGACCTCGATGGTCACCTCGAGGCGGAAGGACAGCTGCGCGCCGCCCGGGAGGCCGTACTCGGACGCGAGGATCTCGGCGAAGCGGCGCGCGAAGAAGCCGGCCTCGAACGCCTCGCCCGCGACCTCGGGGGCGTGGATCGTGTCGACGAAGCGGATGGAGCGGAAGCCCGGCTCGTTGCGGTGCATCTCGCAGAAGGCGTCGATCGCGCAGTCGACCGCGCCCCACCAGTTGCCCGGGTGGGTGTCGCGGATCTCGGTGATGACGCGTCGGCGGAAGCGCTCGAGGGCCCGCTCGCGCAACGCCTGGAGGACGGCGATGCGGTCGGGGAAGTAGCGGTAGACCGTGCCGATCGCCGCTCCCGCGCGCTCGGCCACCATCGCCGTGGTCAGGCGGTCGAAGCCGACCTCGTCGACGACGGCGGCCGCCGCGTCGAGCAGCGAGGCGAGACGGGCGGCGCTGCGCACCTGCACCGGCTCGTTGCGGACCTGGGACGATTCACCGAACGGTCGGTCGACGAGGTTTCCAAGAGGCACGGCGGGCTCCTTCGGTCGTGGTTCCTACAATCGTACGCACGCCGACCGCCGGTCGGGGTCGTTTCATCGAAAGTCCCTCGTGTTTCGCGCCCCCGGACGGGCGACGGCTCCGCGGGTCCGATCCACCCGGGAGAAACCATGTGCGGACGCTTCGTCCTCTCGCAGACCACCGCCGACCTGGTGGCGCTCTTCGACATCGACGAGCCGGGCGCCGACCTGCCGGAGCCGTCCTGGAACATCGCGCCGACCCAGCGGATCGCCGTCGTCGCGGAGTCGATGAAGGGGGTCGAGGAGGGCAGCCCGCCGCGACGCCGGCTCGCCGGGGCCCGCTGGGGCCTGGTGCCCCGCTCCGCCGCCGACCCGTCCGCCGGGCCGCCGCTGTTCAACGCCCGGATCGAGTCCGTCGCCGAGAAGCCGTCGTTCCGGGAGTCCTACGCCTCCCGGCGCGCCATCGTGCCCGCCTCGGGCTGGTACGAGTGGCGGGTCGGCGCGGACGGGGCGAAGGCCCCCGTCTACGTCTCGCCGGGCGAGGGCTCCCTCCTCCTCTTCGCCGGTCTCTACGAGTGGTGGCGCTCGGCTCAGCCGGGCGCTCCCTGGCTGCTCTCGGCGACGATCCTCACCCGCCCCTCCGCCGGGCCGCTCGCCGAGGTGCACGAGCGGATGCCGGTGCTGCTGCAGCCGGAGCTGATCGAGGACTGGCTGGACCCGGCCTCCCCCGGGGACGGCGAGCTGCTGCGCGCGGCCGCCGAGGGCGCGGCCGAGCTGGCCGAGGAGCTCGAGGTGCACGGCGTCGGGGCGGCCGTGGGCTCCGTCTCGGTGAACGGGCCCGAGCTGATCGAGCCCGCCGACGCCTGACGATCGCGTGAGAGCGCGATCCGCGGTCCGGCATCGGGTCTGACAGACTGGGCGGATGCCGCTGACGCCCGAGAGCAAGCCCCTGAGCGCAGGCAAGGCCGAGGTCATGCACCGCGCCGCCCGCCTCGAGGACCGACTCCACTCCTTCCGGATGAGGCGCGTCAAGCGCAAGGGCTACGTCCCGCGGGTCATCCCCTACACCGGCTACGGCTCGACCACGCAGCTGCGCGTCCTGGCCCGTGTCCTCTACACGCGGCCGACCCCTCCCGGGGTCGAGGAGGTCCGCCCCGTCGAGGGCGTGCGCGGCTGGCGGAGCTTCACCAGCGTCTTCGTGAGCGGGGCCGTCGTGACCGTCGAGGCCGACGGGCAGACCCATCGGGTCACGGCCGACCGCGGCGGGGTCGTCGACGCGGACCTCCCGATCACGCTCGATCCCGGCTGGCACACCATCACCTTCTCGACCGCGGGCTCGAAGCCCGTCGAGGCGCCCGTCTTCATCGTGCGTCCGGAGTCGCGGCTCGGAGTCGTCTCGGACGTCGACGACACGGTGATGGTCACCGCGCTCCCCCGCCCCTTCGTCGCCGCCTGGAACACCTTCGTGCTCGACGAGCACGCCCGGATGCCCACGCCCGGCATGGCGGTCTTCCTCGACCGCTTCGCCCGGCAGTACGAGGGCTCCCCCGTCATCTACCTCTCCACGGGCGCGTGGAACGTCGCCCCGGCGCTCACCCGCTTCCTCTCGCGGCACCTGTACCCGGCCGGAGCGCTGCTCCTGACCGACTGGGGCCCCACGCACGACCGCTGGTTCCGCAGCGGCAAGCAGCACAAGGAGATGAACCTCCGCCGACTCGCGGCCGAGTTCCCGGACGTGCGCTGGCTGCTGGTCGGCGACGACGGGCAGCACGACGAGGAGATCTACTCCGACTTCGCGGACGAGCACCCCGACAAGGTCGCGGCGATCGCGATCCGCCAGCTCTCCACCGGCGAGGCGGTGCTCGCGGGCGGCCGCTCCAAGGCCGAGGACCGCTCGCTGACCAGCGGCACGACCTGGGTCTTCGCGCCCGACGGCGCGGGCATCTCCGAGCAGCTGACGGAGCTCGGCATCCTCTGATCCCGCACCGGCTCCGGGAACGACGGAGCCGTCCGCTCCCCGGAGGGAGGGACGGCTCCGGTCGATCGGCTCGGACTACGCCTGGTGGGCGGCCTGCAGGTCGAGGGTGATGGTGACCTTCTCGCCGATGAGCACGCCACCGGTCTCGAGGGCCGCGTTGTAGGTCAGGCCGAAGTCGGTGCGGTCGATGGTGGCCTTGGCGGTGAGGCCGGCCTTGTAGTTGCCGTACGGGTCGGTGCCGAAGCCGCCGAACTCCACCTCGAAGGTGACGGGCTTGGTGGTGCCCTTGATGGTGAGCTCGCCGTCGACGAGGAAGTCGTCGCCGTTCGGGCGGACGGCGGTGGAGACGAAGTGGATCTCCGGGTACTGCTCGGCCTCGAAGAAGTCGCCGGTGCGGAGGTGGCCGTCGCGGTTGGGCTCGTTGGTGTTGACGGAGGCGACCTCGGCGGTGGCCTCGACCTTGGAGTCGAGCGGGTTCTCGCCGGTGGTGAACGTGGCGGTGAAGCGCTCGAACTTGCCCTTGACCTTGCTGATCATCAGGTGGCGGACGCTGAACGCGACCTCGCTGTGGGTGGGGTCGATGACCCAGGTGCCGGCCTTGTAGCCGGGGATGGTGACGGTGTCGGTCATGGTTTCTCCTCGAGTGTGACGGTCGTCGCGGGGAGAGCGTCCCCGTCCGATGTATGCAAGCGCATCGACGTCGATCAGTATTCCATGTAGCGACAACTATTTCATCCACGTTCCGTCGAAGGATCGGCGGACGCTGCGTGAACACGGGGCGCCGCACCCCCGGGCGGGGGCCGATCCCGCTCCCCCGAGCGCCCGTCAGCGGTCGGCGGGAGCGGGGTTGCGGATGCCGAGGAGGGAGACGACGCCGCCGGCGACCAGGAGGACGGAGGTCGCCACGGCGGCGCGGGAGAAGCCCTCGACGTCGAGCGAGTCGCCGACCACGAGCGAGGTGGCGGCGATGGCGACCAGCCCGGCGATGCGCGAGACCGCGTTGTTCACAGCGGAGCCGACTCCGCTGTGCCCGTCCTCGACCGCGCCGAGGATCGTCGAGGTCAGCGGGGCGACCGTCACCGCGAGGCCGAAGCCGAACAGGAGGATCCCCGGCAGCAGCTGCGTGGCGTAGTCCGCGCCCTCGTCGACGAAGGAGAGCAGGAGGAACCCGGCCGCGGCGATCAGCGGTCCGACGCCCATGAAGAGCCTGGGGCCGAACCGCGCCGACAGCGACCCGGAGACCTGCGAGAGCAGGAGCAGCAGGATCGTCGGCGGGAGCGTCGCGAGCCCGGCCAGGGTCGCCGAGAAGCCGAGGGTCTGCTGCAGGAACAGGCCCAGCGCGAAGAAGCCGAAGGAGAGCGCTCCGTAGACGAACGCCGTCGAGACGTTGCCGACGGTGAAGTTCCGCGAGGCGAAGAGCGAGAGCGGGAGCATCGGGTGCGCCGCGCGCCGCTCCCACACGACGAACGCGACGAGCGCGGCGACTCCCCCGATCAGGGCGGTCAGCACGAGCGGATCCCGGATCCCGAGCCGCTCCTGCTCGATCAGCGCGAACACCGGCCCTCCCAGGCCGATCACCCCGAGCACCGCGCCGACGCCGTCGATCGGCACCCGGGTCCCCGAGTCGACCGCGCCGAGCCTGCGCAGCAGCACGAGCGTCACCGCGATCGGCAGCAGGTTGAGCGCGAAGACGTACCGCCACGATCCCGCGTCCACCAGCAGGCCGCCGAGCACGGGCCCGGCGATCGTCGCCGTGCCGGTCCAGGCCGTCCACGCGCCGATGGTCCGGGCCTGCGCGGCGCCGTGGACGGTCGCGATGATGAGGGCGAGCGAGCTGGGCACGAGGATCGCCCCGGCGGCGCCCTGGAGCATCCGCGCCACGATGAGGACCTCGGCGGTGGGGGCCAGCGCGCACAGCAGCGAGGTGACGCCGAAGCCGATCAGGCCGATGGTCATGCTGCGGGCTCGGCCTATGCGGTCGGCGAGCGAGCCGGCGACCAGGATCAGCGCGCCGAGCGTGATCAGGTACCCGTCGACCACCCACTGCTGCACCGCGAGCCCGCCGCCGAGCTCGCGGGTGATCGCGGGCAGGGCGACATTGACGACGGTGCCGTCGAGGAAGGCGACGAAGGAGGCGAGGACGGCCACCACGAGCACCGCGCGGCGGCGCGTCTCAGCGGGGTCGGCGGAGGTGGTCATGCTCGGGCTCTGCTCACTCGATCACCGTACCGGCGGCCGCCGCTCCCGGGACCGGGAGGGCGGGCATCCGGGCCCCCGAGCGCGGCCGCACGACGGATCCAGACTCGTCGCCTACTCTCGTAGCCATGTCTGCGCAAGGAACCGCCCGCGGCGGCGTGCTCGCCCGGGTCCTCGGGATCGTCGGAGCCAGCCTCGCCGGGGGCCTGCTGATCACGGTCGGGGTCACCCCCGCCCTCGCCGTCACCGGGCTCGCCGAGAACAACCCGATCGGGCTGTTCGAGACGGTGCCCGAGTACCTCGAGCTCGGCCAGCTGGCCCAGAAGACCGAGATCTACGCGAAGCGCACCGACGGCTCGGACGAGCTGCTCGCCTCCTTCTACGCGCAGAACCGCGAGGAGGTGGCCTTCGACCAGGTCAGCCAGTCCGTGAAGGACGCGGCGGTCTCGACCGAGGACCCGCGCTTCTACGACCACGGCGGCGTCGACCTGCAGGGCACGATCCGCGCGGTGCTCAGCAACATCGTCGGCGGGGACCTCCAGGGAGGCTCCTCCATCACCCAGCAGTACGTCAAGAACGTCCTCGTGCAGAAGGCGGAGTCGCTGAGCGCGACCGACGAGGCCGCCTCGGAGGCCGCCTACGAGGAGGCGACCGCGACCACTCCGAGCCGCAAGCTCAAGGAGATGAAGCTCGCCGTCGACCTCGAGAAGAAGTACAGCAAGGACGACATCCTCCTCGGCTACCTCAACATCGCCGGCTTCGGCGGGCAGGTCTACGGGATCCAGGCGGCGGCCGAGTACTACTTCTCGACCACCGCGGCCGACCTGAGCCTGGCCCAGGCCGCGAGCCTGATCGCCACGGTCAACAACCCCAACGGCCTCAGGATCGATCAGCCCGAGAACATCCCGGACAACACGGTCCGCCGCGACTACGTCCTCGGCCAGATGCTGAAGGAGGGGAAGATCTCGCAGGCCGACCACGACGCCGCCGTCGCCGAGGAGGTCGTCCCCGCGATCACGCAGACGCCGACCGGCTGCCAGACGGCCGGCAACGCGGCCTTCTTCTGCGACTACATCACCCGCGTCGTCCAGAACGACCCGGCCTTCGGCGACGACGTGGACACCCGTCTCGCGAACTTCCAGCGCGGCGGCTACAAGATCTACACGACGCTCGACCGCGACCTGCAGGACACCGCGGCCAACGCGACGAACAACGCCGTCCCCAAGGTGCCGACCCTCGACACCAACATCGGCAGCGCGACCGTCTCGATGGAGGTCGGCACCGGCCGCATCCTGGCGATGGTGCAGAACAAGGACTACGACGCGGCCGGTGCCGTGAACGGCGCCAACTTCTCCGCCGTCAACTTCAACACCGACACGGCCTACGGCGGCTCCGCCGGGTTCCAGGTCGGATCGACGTACAAGGTGTTCACGCTCGCGCAGTGGCTGGCGAGCGGACGCACCCTGAACGAGACGGTCAACGGCCGCGAGCGCACCTTCTCGGGCTTCCCCGCCAGCTGTGCGCCGGGCGGAGAGCTCGACACCTCGTACGAGGTCAACAACGACGACGGCGAGAACGGCAGCTACAGCGTGCTGACCGGCACGATGCAGTCGATCAACACCGTCTACGTCTCGATGGCGCAGCAGCTCGACCTCTGCGCCATCCGCGACCGCGCGGTCGGCTTCGGCGTGAAGGCGGCCGACGGCGGCGAGGTCGACTACAAGCCGTCCGCCGTCCTCGGCTCGGACACGCTCATCTCCCCGCTCTCGATGGTCACCGCCTTCGCCGGCTTCGCCAACAACGGCACCGCCTGCTCCGCGATCGCCATCGACTCGATCACCGACGCGACCGGTGCCGCCGTCCAGCCGCCGACCTCCACCTGCAACCAGGCCCTCAGCCCCGAGCTGACGGCGGTCGCGAACTACGCCCTGCAGCGCGTCGTCACCAGCGGCACGGCCGCCCAGTCCGACCCGGACGACGGCATCGAGCACATCGGCAAGACGGGCACCACCGACAACGCGGAGTCGACCTGGATGGACGGCGCGAGCTCGCGCGTCGCGACCGTGGTCTGGGTGGGCAACATCGACGGCCACACCTCGATGCGCGAGGTCCGCTTCCCGAACTCCGAGCTCGAGAGCCGCCCCTACGCCTCCAACATCCGCCACTACATCTGGAACTCGGTGATGACCCGCGCCGACCAGAAGTACGGCGGAGACGACTTCGAGGAGCCCAGCAGCGCCCTGCTGAACGGCCGCCAGATCGCCGTGCCGACCGTCTCGGGCCGCTCGATCGACGACGCCACGGAGGCGCTGGAGGATCTCGGCTTCGACGTCGAGGAGGGGGCGACCATCGACTCGTCGCTCCCCGCCGGCGTGGTGGCGGGCACCGACCCGGCCGCGGGCACGACCGTCGCGCGCTACTCCGACATCGCCCTGCTGATCAGCAACGGCTCGCAGGTCCCGGCCCCCGCCACCGAGGCACCGGCCCCGGCGCCGTCCGGAACGGGAGTGCCGGCGACCGAGGCTCCCCCGGCGACGCCCACCGCGACCCCGACAGCGACGCCCACGGCGACTCCGACGGCGGAGGTCGAGGAGTGAGCTTCGACGCGGACTTCCTCGGCGTCCCCGCGGCGGCACCGCGCCTGAGGGTCGAGCGCCCCGTGCGGCTCCTGCCGTACACGCACTTCGAGGTGATGCTGGACCCGGAGCGGCGCCTGGCCGTCTCGACGGCCGTGAACATCGACGGCGCGCGCCTCGTCGAGCTCGGCCGCGGCGACGACTGGCACCTCGACGACCGCGTCCCCGCCGACGAGCAGACGGGTCCGGAGGTGTACGCCCGCAACGACCTCGACCGCGGCCACCTCGTCCGCCGCCGCGACCCCGTCTGGGGCGACCGGGTCGAGGCCGCCGCGGCCAACCGCGACAGCTTCTGCTACACGAACGCCGCGCCCCAGGCGAGCGGCTTCAACCAGTCGCAGGAGCTGTGGCTCGGGCTCGAGACGCTGGTGCTCGACTACGCGCAGACCTGGCGCACCCGCCTGAGCGTCTTCACCGGGCCCGTGCTCGCGGACGACGACCCGGTCTACCGCGGCACGGGCATCCCCCGCCGCTTCTGGAAGATCGCGGCGTGGAGCCCGGACGGATCGACGCTCGCGACGAGCGCGTACCTGCTCGATCAGAGCGAGCTCGTGGAGCGGGTGCGCGAGGGCCTGGTGCCGCTCGGCGGCTTCAGGACGTTCCAGCTGCCCGTCGCCGCGATCGGCGAGCTGACCGGTCTCGATGCGGACCTCCTCGCCGAGGCCGACGTGCTCGGCGCGGCAGGACTCCGGCCGGAGCCGTGGCGCGAGCTCGTGGAGCCGTCCGACGTGGCGAGCGGCCTCCTCCCCCGCTGAGACCCCGCCGGGGGCAGGATGGGCGGATGAGCACCCCCGTCCTCGTCGAGATCGCCTCCCGCACTGTCGTCCTCCGCGACCCGGAGGGTCCGCTCGTCCGCGTGGACGAGGCGGGCTACCTCCGCGGCGACGGCGTCTTCGAGACCCTCGCGGTCCTCGACGGACGTCCCCGCGCACTCCCCGAGCACCTCGAGCGGCTGGCCGGGTCGGCCCGGGCCGTCGGGCTGGCGATCCCGGAGGCGTCGCTCTGGTCCCGAGCGGTCGACCTCGCCGTGGCGGAGCACGACCGGGTCGACGACCTGACGATCCGCTTCATCGCCGCGCACGGCTCGGGCGACGCCGCCCGGTGCACCGTCCGCGCGGCCCCGACTCCCGACTCGAGCGCGCTCCGGGAGAAGGGCGCGGCTGTCGTCGTGCTCGACCGCGGCTACGCGAGCGGTCCGCTCGCGCCGTGGCTGCTCCCGGGCGTCAAGACGACCTCGGGCGCCGTCACCCGGGCGGCGCTGCGCGAGGCGGCCTCGCGGGGCGCGGACGACGTTCTCTGGCGCACGAGCGACGGGCTGCTCCTCGAGGGGGCGACGTCCAGCCTGGTGCTCCTCGCCGACGGGGCGCTCACGACCCCGCTCTCGGGCAGCGTGCTCGCCGGCACGACGGTCGAGCGGATCCTCGCGCTGGGCGAGCACTGCGGTCTCGCGTCCTCGCATCGCGAGCTGCCGGTCTCGGCGCTCACCGGCGCCGATGCGGCCTGGCTGGTGTCGAGCACCCGGCGGGCGATCCCCGTCCGCTCGGTCGACGGGGCACCGCTCGCGATCGACGCCGGCCTGACAGCGGCGTTCGAGGCGGGGCTGCTCGCCGACTGACCGCGGCGGCGGCTCGGACTCCCTGCGGCTCAGGCCGCTGCGGCCAGCGCGTGGGAGGTGTGCGGGCCGACGCCGGCCTCCTCCGCGTCGCCGAGGTCGGCGAGCGTGTCGACGTCCAGCCGCAGCGTCGACGAGCCGGGCAGCACGACGACGGTGCAGCCCGCGTCGCGGTGCCGGGAGAGAGAGCCCGGGCCGAACGCCGGAGCGACGAGGGCTCCGGCCGCCAGCAGGAGCGCGGTGGTGCCGCTCCCCTCGCGGTCCGGGACGACGGCCGGGAGCGACCGCGTCGCGAGCGCCTCGGAGAGGTCCGACGGCAGCAGGGCGGGCAGGTCCCCGGTCAGCACGACCACCGGGGCGCCGGGCCGGCGGTGCAGGGCGGCCTCGGCTCCCGCGGACACGGCGGCGTCGAGGGTCCCCGGGTCGGGCACCACCACCAGCTGCGGGTGCTCCGCCCGGGCACGGTCGGCCGCGCCGGCGTCGGAGGTGACCAGCAGCAGGCTCACCACAGGCTCCGCGGCGGCCACGGCGGCGAGCGTGTCCAGGAGGAACGCCTCGGCCAGCGCCGCGCGGCCCGGCACGTCGAGGCGCGTCTTCGAGCCGCCGCGCCCCTTGAAGACGACGACCGCACTCCAGCCGGTCACGCGCGCTCCTCGCGCGCGGCGGCTCCGGCCGCGAAGCCCTCGGCGTAGGCCTCGTCGGCGCCGAGGCGGAACATGTCCTCGGGACCCGTGCGGGTCAGCGTGCGGGCGCCGGGGCTCCCGACCCCCGTCACCAGGCGTGCGAGCCCGCGGACGACGGCGACGGGTCGACCGCTCGCCTTGCCCTTCACCAGGTCGCCGAGCGCGGCGATCTCGTCCGCCACGGCCGGCATGGTCACTCCGAGCGTGCGCCCCAGGGCGTCGACACCGCCGCGGAGGTCGTCGATCACGAGGACTCCCGCGGCTCCGATGGCCGCGTCGGTCTGCCCGACCCGCCAGGCGCGGCCGAGGGTGTCGCTGACCAGCACGCCCACCTCCACGCCGAGCCGCTCCCGGAGGCCCGCGCAGAGGGCCCGCGCCGAGGCGTCCGGGTCGACGGGGAGGAGGAGGACCGTCCCCTCCGCGACGTTGCTGGCGTCGACTCCGGCCGCTGCCTGCACGATCCCGAGTCGGTTCTCCACGATGCGGGTGACGCCGGATCCGTGCGCCCGGGTGGCGACGACGCGGACGGTCTCGGCCGTGATCGCGTCCTCGCGGTCGGTCGCGGCGACGACGCGCCCCTCCGCCTTCGAGACGATCTTGCTCGTGACGACGAGGATGTCGCCGTCCGCGGGCCGGTCCTCCTCCTCGGCGGCGGCGACGGCCGCGAGGATCAGCTCGAGCAGGTCGTCGCCGGGAGTCACCTCCGGGATGCCGTCGAGGGCCCAGGCCTGCACGCGCGTCTCGCTCACCGGTCCATTCTCCCGGCTGCCGCGGGCGCACGGGTCCACGGCCCGAGATCGCCCGCGTGGACGATCGGCGGCGCCTCAGCCGGCGGCGAGGTACGCGGCGACCGCGGGCGGCACGTAGGGGGCCACGTCGCCGCCGAGGGAGGAGACCTGCCGCACCAGCGAGCTCGACACGTGGGCGTGCGCGGGATCGGGCAGGAGGAACACCGTCTCGACGTGTGCGAGGTTGCGGTTCACGATCGCCATCGGGGTCTCGTACGCCACGTCGACCTGCGAGCGGATGCCCTTCACCAGGATGCTCGCGCCGACGTCGGTGCAGTAGTCGACGAGCAGTCCCATGCTCCACGAGGCGACGACGATCCGCCCCTCGACCCCCGCCTCCGCGATCGACTGCTCGATGAGCGAGACGCGCTGGGCGATCGGCAGCAGCGCCGTCTTGGCGGGGTTGTGCACCACCACGACGTGCAGCTCGTCGACCAGGCGCGCGGCCCGCTCGATCACGTCGAGATGACCGAGGGTCACGGGGTCGAAGGAGCCGGGGACGACGGCGATGCGGGCCATGCCGACAGAGTAGCGGGCGCGCACCGCCTAGCTCTTGGCGAGGAACTCCCGGTCGCGGTCCTGCACGCGGCGCTCGAGCGCGGCACGGAGCCGGTCGTGCGCGGCGAGCGACGGGTCCTCCGCGAGGAGCCGCTCGGCGAGCGCCCGCGCCTCCACGATCACGTCGGCGTCCTGCACCACGCGCAGCAGGCGGAGCGACGAGCGCCCGCCGGACTGCGAATCGCCCAGCACGTCGCCCTCGCGGCGCAGCTCCAGGTCGACCTCGGCGAGCGCGAAGCCGTCGAGCGTCGCGGCGACCGCCTCCACCCGCTCGCGCGCGACCGTCCCCGCCTCCGCCGCCGTCACGAACAGGCACACCCCCGCGACGCCGCCGCGCCCGATGCGCCCGCGGAGCTGGTGCAGCTGGGAGACCCCGAACCGCTCGGCGTCCAGCACGACCATCATCGAGGCGTTCGGCACGTCCACGCCGACCTCGATGACCGTCGTCGACACCAGCACGTCGATCTCCCCCGCGGCGAAGGAGCGCATCACGGCGTCCTTCTCCTCCGTGGTCATCCGCCCGTGCAGCGCTGCCGACCGGCGCTTCCCGAGCAGCGGATGCGCGCGCACGCCCTCCAGCGTCGCCGCGACGGTCGTGAGTGGCGCGGCGGCGTCCTCCTCGGGCGGCTGCGCGTCCTCGGCCGGCTCTCCCGGCTCGATCGCCGGGCAGACGAGGTAGACCTGGTGGCCCGAGCGGATCTCCTCCTCGGCGCGCTCCCACGCCCGCGCGATCCACGCGGGATGGTCGGCGAGCGGCACCACGTGGCTCGTGATGCCGGGGCGCCCCGCGGGGAGCTCGCGGATGGTCGAGGTGTCGAGATCGCCGAAGACCGTCATGGCCACGGTGCGCGGGATGGGCGTGGCCGTCAGCACCAGCACGTGCGGCGGGGTGGCGCCCTTCCGGCGCAGGGCGTCGCGCTGGTCGACGCCGAAGCGGTGCTGCTCGTCGATCACGACGAGGCCCAGGTCGTAGAAGGAGACCGCGTCGCCGAGGAGGGCGTGCGTGCCGACGACGATCTTCGCCGTGCCCGAGACGATCCGGAGGAGGGCCGCGCGTCGCTGCGCCGCCCCCAGTCCGCCGGTGAGGAGGGTCGGCACCAGCTCGGCCGCGAGCTCCGGACCGAGCGTCCTCGCGATCGAGCGGAGGTGCTGCCCCGCGAGCACCTCGGTGGGAGCGAGCAGCGCCGCCTGACCTCCGCTCTCGGCCGTGGCGAGCATCGCCCGGAGCGCGACGAGGGTCTTGCCGGAGCCCACCTCGCCCTGCACCAGCCGCGTCATCGGGCTCTCGGCGGCCAGGTCGACGGCGATCTCGTGCCCCACCGCGGTCTGGTCGCCGGTGAGGGCGAACGGCAGCGCCGCGTCGAAGCGCTCGAGCAGCCCGCCGGGGCCGGGCACGCGGGCGGTGGCAGGGCTGCTCCGCGCCGACGCCCGGCGCTCGAGCAGCGCGAGCTGCAGGAGGAACGCCTCGTGGAAGCGCAGCGTCTCGCGCGCCTGCGACTCCTCGCCCTCCCGCTGCGGGCGGTGGATCAGCTCCAGCGCCTCGCCGAGGCCCAGCAGCGAGCGCCCGGCGCGCACCTGCTCGGGCATCGGGTCCGGCACGTCGCGCAGGCCGTCCAGCAGCACGCCGACCGCGGCCTGGAGCTGCCAGCTCGAGATCGCGCTGGTCGCCGGGTAGATCGGGATCGGCCGCTCCGCCCAGTCCTTCGCGAGCTCACCGCCTCCCGTCTCCGTCGCGGCGGCCTCCTCGTCGTCGAACAGGCGGTAGTCGGGATGAGTGAGCTGCGGGGTGTCGCGGAACATCGAGACCGTGCCCGCGAAGATCCCGCGCACACCGCGGTGCAGCTTGGCCGCGCGCCAGGGCTGTCCGAAGAACGTCAGCGAGAGCGTGCCCGAGCCGTCCGAGATGACGACCTCGAGCAGGGTGCCGCGCCGGTTGCGCATCGGGCGCTCGCGCACCTCGCGCACCTCTGCCACGATCGTCACGCTCTCGCCCACCGGGAGGCGCGAGAGCGCCGTCAGCTCGCCCCGCTTCGCGTAGCGGCGCGGGTAGTGGCCCAGGAGCTCGCCGACCGTGCGGTACCCGAAGGCCTTCTCGACCGCGCTCGCCGTGCGCGGCCCGATCAGCGGCGCGAGCGAGGCGTCGAGAGGGTCCGGGATCACCTAGCGATCATAGGTCGGACCTCGGACGCGCGAGCCGGGCGACCGGGTCCAGCGCCGAGCGGGGCACGACCGTTGCGAGCAGCCGCCGACCGGGACCCGCGGAGCCGCGGAGAGCGGCGGCCACAGCGGTCGCGTCGTCCCACGCCTCCGACTCGCTCGCGGACGGCGAGTAGCGCCGGCGCTCGACGCGCTCCCGGAGCCCCTGCAGACGTGCCGCTGCTCCGGGGTCGAGGGCGGGAGCCATGCGGGCCTCCTGCGCGCGCGGCGACTCCGTGTCCTCCACGGGGACGCCCAGGTCGCGGGCGGTCGCCAGCAGCTCGGCCCACGCGGCCTCGACGGAGCCGGAGCGCGCGGACCGGCGCCGCAGCGCCCGCTGGACGGCGCGCATCAGCCAGGGGACGAGCACGAGCAGCAGGAGGAGCACCCAGAGCGTCGCCGCGGGAGCCGCCGTGGTGCTGGAGGCGCCGACGGCGCCGGGGGTCGGCGTGGCCGACGCGGCGGTCGGAGTGGGCGTCGCGGCGGGAGCGCTGGTCGCACCGGGCGCGGTGGTCGCGGTCGAGCCCGGGGCGGTGGGGCCCGAGGACGCCGTGGCGCTCGGCAGGGTGTACGAGGCCGGGGCCCCGCGGCTGGGCGTCGGCTCGAAGGGCAGCCAGCCGACCCCCTCGAAGTAGAGCTCGGGCCAGGCGTGCAGGTCGGAGGAGAGGACGCGGTAGGTGGTCAGGTCGCTGCCGCCGGAGGGCACGACGGAGCCGGGCTGGTAGCCGATGGCGAGCCGCGACGGAATCCCGAGCTCGCGCGCCATCACCGCCATCGCCGAGGCGAAGTGGACGCAGTAGCCCTCCTTCGTCGTCAGGAAGGCCGAGAGCACGCCGACTCCGTCGCCGTCGTAGCCCTCCTCCACCGGGGTGTCCTCGGAGTAGCGGAACTCGGACGAGCGGAAGTACGTCTGCAGCGCGCGCGCCCGGTCGTAGGCGGTCGGAGCCTCCGCGGTGACCTCCTCGGCGGTGGTGCGGACGATCTCGGGAACGTCGTCGGGGAGCGAGAGGTACCGGTCGACGCCGGACGGCGCGGGCGCGGCGAGCAGCTGCTGCGGGTCGGGCTCGAGCCGCAGCGCCTGCACCTGGTAGTCGTCTCCGGAGCGGGTCGTCGCGTCGCCGCGGATCGAGCCGTCCTGCACGTCCTGGAGCCAGCCGTCGCCGACGCCCGTCAGCGACGAGACCGGGTACGGCACGGGGAGCCACTGGCTCCGCAGCGTCTCCACCGAGACGTCGACCTCCTCCGCCTCGCGCGGCACGCTCTCGGAGAGCCCCTCGGGCGCGATCGGCGCCTCGATCGGAGCGGTCTGCTCCGTCTCGCTCGGCGCCCAGTCGTCACCGTCGAAGTCCGAGACGGTCAGCACGCGGAGGTAGACGGGCAGGTCGGAGTCGGTGGCGTAGCGCAGCACGGTCACGGGGTTCGGGCGGCGCAGGTCCGCGCCGAGGGCGACCACCGGGTCGATCGCCCCGTTGAAGAGGCTGCCGGAGACGCCCGAGGGAGCGGTGGTGCGCGCGTAGCCGGCCGCCGACCCGGCGACGACTCCCGCGCCCAGGACGACCACGGTCACGGCCGCGAACGCGGGCAGCACGGCCGAGGCCGCGCTCGGGCCGCTCGAGCGGCGCGGAGCGGCAGTGGCGGCGAGCACGCCCGCGTAGGCGAGCGCGGTGACGACGAGGCTCGCCCAGGACACCTCGGAGGGGTCCACGATCGCCGGCACCGCCAGCAGAGCCGCGGGGAACAGCCCGGCCAGGGCGGGGAGGCGGACGGAGAAGGCGAACAGGTCGGCCGCCCAGGCGAGCACGACCACCCCGCCGATCAGGAGGAACGAGATGCCGTCGTCGGCGACGGCCGGGAGCCCCTGCTGGGCGATGGACTCGAAGCCGCCCTGCGCGAGCGCCTCCGCCTGCGCGACGGCGCCGGGCGTGGGGATCACGAACAGCAGGGCCCGACCGGGCACGAACATCGCGGTCAGCACGCCGACCATCGTCAGCGTGCCGAGGATCGGCGGGACGACAGGATGCACGCGCAGAGCCCGGGCGGCGGCCGGGACGCCGAGCACCACGGCGACCGCGCACGCGAGGAGCACCAGCCAGTCGACGCCGACGAGGAGCCGGCCGATCCCGGCGGCCGCGGCCGTGATCGCGAGGAAGAGCAGACCGCTCAGGGCAGCCGACCCGGCGCGCGGATCGATCTCGGCGCGGCGGCTCACGCGACCACCCGCAGAGCGAGGGCCTGCGCCCACGCCTCCTCGACGGAGGCGCTCGGGTCGACGGACACCGCGTACCAGCCGAGCGAGGCGAGAGCCGCCTCCTCCTCGACGGTGCCGGCGACGACGAAGGCGATCGCCGGGCGCGACTGCGCCGCCAGGGAGGCGAGGGCGTCGAGGTCCGACTCGAGGAGGCGGGTGAGCACGGCGAAGACCGGGCGCACTCCCCCGGTGTCGCGCATGTCGGCCGAGATCCGGGTCACCGCGTCGACCGACTCGCGCGAGGGCGTCAGCTCGGCCAGGCGCAGCAGCACGTCGTGCGCCACCTCGCGCTCGTCCTCCGAGTGCTCCGGCTCGCCGTCCGCACCGGTCTCGACGAGGTGGGTCTCGAAGCCGCGGTCGAGCAGGTGGACCGCGAGGGAGGCCGTCATCGACACCGCCCACTCGAGCCGGTCGTCACCGCGCCGCTCGAGAACGCGCTCGGCGCGGGTCTCGAGGAGGATCCACGCGTGGGGATCCGTGTTCTGCTCGTCCTGGCGGACCATGAGCTCGCCGGAGCGGGCGCTCGCCCGCCAGTGCACCCGGCGCATCGCGTCGCCCGGGCGGTAGTCGCGGGGGATCACGTCGTCCGTGCCGGCGCCGGCCGTCGCGTGCGCGACCGGGCTCGATCCGCCTGCTCCGTGCGCGTCGAGAACGTCGCTCTGGAGCGGAACGACCCGCGGAGTCACGACGAACGGCTGCGCCGCCCCCACGACGCTCTCCCGGAGCGCGAGCCCGAGGCCGTCGCCGCGGACCAGGCGCAGCGGGCCGATGCGGTGGATCCCGCGCCGCTCGGCGAGCAGACGGTAGCGGGCGCGCACACGCCCGCCCGACGGGACGCCCGGGAGCCCGAAGACCCCCTCGGCGACCGGCCGGCCGACGACCACCCCGCGCTCCACGCGCTCGAGGCGGTCGTGGGCGCGGGCGCCGCTGCGGACGGCGCGGCCGCGGTTCTCGAGCAGCACGTCGACCTCCACCACGTCACTGGCCGCGACGGTCTGGGGAGCGAAGCGGCGCTGCACCCGGAACGACGCCGGCGCCAGGAGCAGGGAGACGAGTGCGCCCAGGGGCAGGCCCAGCAGCACCAGGCCGACGAACAGCAGCTCGCGGAACTCCGACAGCGGCGCGATCACCACTCCCGCGATGCCCAGCAGCACGAGCGCCCAGCCGCGCAGCGTCAGCGCGACCCCGCGGAGCGCGGGCAGTCCGCCGAGACGGGACGACGGCGTCTCGGTCGGGCGGGCCTCAGTCGCCACGGTTGCCGAAGGGGACGGGGGTGGCCGCGACGATGCGCTGCACGATCTCGGTGACCGAGTGCGAGGATCCGGCGCCGGAGCGGCCGGGGAGGCGCGTCGCGGGCAGGAGGCGGTGGCCGAGGACGGGGACGGCGAGCGCGTCGACGTCGTCCGGCACGACGAAGTCGCGGTCGCTGAGGGCGGCGAGCGCTTTCGCGGCGGCGATCAGCTGGAGCGTGGCGCGAGGGCTCCCCCCGAGCCGCAGCTCGGGGTCGACGCGGGTCGCCTGCATGATCGCCACCACGTACTCCTGCACGGGCGGTGCGACGTACACGGAGCGCACGTAGGCCATCATCCGCTCGAGCTCGGCGAGGCCGACGACGGGCCGCAGCTCCTCGAGCGGGCTGGCCGAGTCGCGGGTGCGGATCATCTCGAGCTCGGCGCGCTCGTCGGGGTAGCCGAGCGAGAGGCGGGCCATGAAGCGGTCGCGCTGGGCCTCGGGCAGCGAGTAGGTGCCCTCCATCTCGACCGGGTTCTGCGTCGCGATCACGGCGAAGGGGCGCGGGAGGAGGTGGGTGGTGCCGTCGACCGAGACCTGACGCTCCTCCATGCACTCCAGCAGCGCCGACTGCGTCTTGGGCGAGGCCCGGTTGATCTCGTCGCCGATCAGGATGTTCGCGAAGACCGGGCCCGGCTTGAACTCGAAGTCGCGGGTCGCCTGGTTGTAGACCGAGACCCCCGTGACGTCGGAGGGGAGGAGGTCGGGCGTGAACTGGATGCGCGCCACGCTGCCGCCGACCGAGGCCGCCAGCGACTTCGCCAGGACCGTCTTGCCGGTGCCGGGGACGTCCTCCATCAGGAGGTGCCCGCCGGCGAGGAACACCGTCAGCGCCATCGAGACCTCGGCCGCTTTGCCGTCGATCACGCGGGTGAGGTTCCCGAGGACGGCGCCGCAGTGCGCCGTGAACTCCTCGCGGGTCAGGGGCGTCTCGGGTGCCGCTCGGCGGCCGACAGCGGAGCGGGTGTCTTCGAGCGACGTCATAGCTACGGATTCTCGCAGTCCTGACGGGAAAAGGGTCCAGGTTCCGCGAGTTCGCAGTGTGCCGCCAGGTGGGAGCCGCGCGGCGGCCACCGGACGCCGCAGGCAGGGGTGCCGCCCTATGCTCGGTCCGGTGACCAGGATCATCGCCGGATTCGCCGGCTCGCTCACCCTCCGGGTCCCGCGCGCGGGCACCCGCCCCACCAGCGACCGCGTGCGCGAGGCCGTCTTCTCGGCCCTCGAGGCCCGGGACGCCCTCGACGGCGCGACGGTGGTCGACCTCTACGCCGGCTCCGGCGCCCTCGGGCTCGAGTCGGCCAGCCGTGGGGCGAGCGCGGTCGTCCTGGTCGAGCGGGACCCGAAGGCCGCGCGGACCGCGGGCGAGAACGCCCGGGCGATCACGACCGCGGCGGCCAAGAATAAGCGGCCCGCCCCGCGGATCGAGGTGGTGACCGGCTCCGTCCGCTCCTTCCTCGACGGCTCTCCGGCCCTCAACACCGACACGGTGTTCCTCGACCCGCCCTACGACCTCGGCGAGGACGACCTCGCCGCCGACCTCGCCGGCGTGCTGCCTCTGCTGCGCGAGGACGCGGTGGTCGTCGTGGAGCGGAGCTCCCGCAGCCCTGAGCCGCGCTGGCCCTCGGGCCTGGAGCGGGAGCGGAGGAAGGACTACGGCGAGACCACGATCTGGTGGGCTTCGCCTGCTTCGCCTGCTCCGCCTGCTCCGCCTGCTCCGCCTGCTTCTCCCGCTTCTCCCGCGGCCGGCTGACCGGCCTCAGCCCGCCGCGCCGTCCCAGCCCAGGTACGGGTCCCAGCCCCCGCGTCCCTCGAGCGCGACCCCGCCCAGGCGCACCTGCGGATCCCCCTCGCGGACGACCCCGAGCGGGACGAAGCCCTCCGGCGGCGCCGAGTCGGGCGGGAAGCACGCGAGCATGGCGTGGTCCTCGCCGCCGCCCAGCACCAGCGCCCGCGCCAGCTCGAGGTCCACGCCCTCCACTCCCGTGAGCCCGCGCGCGTGCGCGTCGACCGCCGCGGGATCGAGATCGATCGCCACTCCGCTCGCACGCGCCATCCGACGGGCGTCGAGCACAACGCCGTCCGAGACGTCCATCATCGCCGTGGCGGTCCCGCCCGCGGCCTCGCCAGCCGCGATCGGCGCGGTCGGTCGCAGCTGCGCCTCGAGGAGGGACGGATGCCGCTCCCGGAGCCGGGCGGCGAGGTCGGCCGACGGCTCCCCGTCCCGCCGCGCCTGCTCGAACAAGAGGCGCAGCCCGAGTCCCGCTCGTCCCAGCGGGCCGGCCACGGCCAGCACGTCTCCCGGCCTCGCACCGCTGCGGAGCACCGGCGGCCGTCCGTCGAGCGAGCCGAACGCCGTGATCGAGAGCGTGAGCGTCGCCGAGGCGGAGAGGTCTCCCCCGACGACTCCGCACCCCGGCGCCATCGCGGCGCAGCCGGCCGCGAGCCCGCCCGCGATCCCCTCCAGCACGTCGACGCCCAGCGACTGCGGCGCCGCGAGCGCGACGACGAGCCCGGTGGGCCGGGCCCCCATCGCCGCGACGTCGGCGAGGTTCGAGGCCGCCGCCTTCCAGCCCAGGTCCGCCGGGCTCGACCAGGCCAGCCGGAAGTCGGGGCCGTGCACCATCATGTCCGTGGTCACCACGAAGCGGCCGTCGGGAGCGCGCAGCACCGCACAGTCGTCCCCGGGCCCGACCAGGGTCTCCGCTCCCGGGCCGCCGAGGCGGGCCAGCACCCTCGCGAGCACCTCGCCCTCGCTGAGCTCGGCCAGGGTGGGACTCCGATCCTCTGCCATGGTTCACACGCTAGCGTTGACGGCGATGTCCCCCCGCCGACTCCGCTCCCCCCTCCTCGCTGCTGCCGCCGTCCTTCTGCTCTCGGGCTGCTCGGCCGCCGTGGCCCTCGAGCCCGCCGCCGACGCGACGAGCACGGGCTGCGCGGAGGTGTCCGTCCGCCTGCCCGACGTGGTGGCGGAGCAGCCCGAGCGCGAGACGAACGCGCAGGGCACCGCCGCCTGGGGTACGCCGGCCGCGGTCATCCTGCACTGCGGAGTCGAGGTGCCCGGCCCGACGACGGACCTCTGCGTGAACGTCAGCGGCGTCGACTGGATCATCGACGAGACGCAGAAGGACGAGGACATCTACACGCTGACCACTTACGGGCGCGATCCCGCGGTGCAGATCACGGTCGACCAGAACCGCGCGTCGGGGTCCTCCGCGGCGCTCGACCTCGCGAACGCCGTCTCCTACCTCCCGCAGACCCGCGAGTGCACCGACGTCTCGGACGCCGACACGCTCGACCCGACGGGCACGCCCACCGGCTGATCCTCACGGAGCGGGGACGTCGGCGAGGTCGGTGCACCGCCGCTCGTCACTCGCGGGCAGCGCCGACAGCGCCGGGACGAGGTCGAGGAGCACGGTGCTGCCGGACGCCCGGTCCCCGTCGACCACCACTTCCGTCGCGGGCGTGCGCCCGAAGGTGACGAAGCGGTACCGAGGTGCGTCGGAGGCGTCACGGATCCAGGCCACTCCGCTGATCTCGACACAGGTCGGGTCCGCCGCGGGGGGCTCGACGCCGCAGCGGAGCAGCACCGTCGCCGGCGACCCCCAGGCGGCCGTCGCCTGAGCCGACGTCTCGCGGCGGTCGATCACCGCGCCCGTCCCGTCGCCGAGCGAGTCGGGCAGGCGTGCCGAGACCTCGGCGCATCCGGTCGTCGTCGCGTCCGCGGCCGCGTCGAGAGCGACGACGGGCGCGCACCCCGAGAGCAGGAGCGCCACCGCGCCGAGGAGCGCGGCCCCTCCCCGCGGCCGTCGGTCGAGCATCGTCCGGCGCCTCAGCGGTCCGGTCGCAGGGCCAGCCCGACGACGCGCCGGGCGTGCTCCTCCGTCGCCCCGAGCTCGCGCGCGCGGGACGCGTACACGGCGGCCGCGGCCTGCAGCTCGCGCTCCAGCGCGTCGACACCGCCCGCGACGACCGTGCCCGCCCGGCCGCGCGTCTCGACCAGGCCCGCCGACTCCAGCTCCCGGTAGGAGCGGGCGACCGTCCCCGCGGCGACGCCCAGCGTCTCGGCCAGCGCGCGCACCGGCGGCAGCCGCGTGCCGACCGGCAGCTCGCCCGCGGCGATCAGAGCGGTGATCTGCTCACGGATCTGCTCGAAGGGCGCCGCGGCCGCGCCCGCCTCGACGCGGAGCGCGAGCGCCGACGTCATCGGGCGGCGACCGGGACGCGATCGAGCGCCGAGTCGAGCAGCTCGCTGATCAGGTCCGGGTAGTCCACGCCGCTCGCGCCCCACATGCGCGGGAACATCGAGACCGGCGTGAAGCCGGGCATGGTGTTGATCTCGTTGACGACGAAGCCGTCCTCGGTGAGGAAGAAGTCGACCCGGGCGAGGCCCTCGGCTCCGATCGCGTCGAAGGCGCGGATCGCGAGGGACCGCATCTCGGCGAGCTCGCCGTCGGTGAGGTCGGCCGGGCAGACCAGCTCGATGCCGGACGCCCCGAGGTACTTCGCCTCGAAGTCGTAGAAGCCGCGGCCGGTGACGACCACCTCGCCGGCGACGGAGGCGCGGGCCGGAGCACCGCGGCGGCCGCCGAGCACGCCGATCTCGACCTCGCGGCCGACGATGCCCGACTCGATCAGCACCCGCGAGTCGTGCGCGAACGCCTCCTCCAGTGCGGCCTCGAGCTGCTCGCGCTCGTCGATCCGGCTGACGCCCACGCTCGAGCCGGCCCGCGCCGGCTTCACGAACGCGGGCAGGCCCAGCTCGTCGAGGGCCGAGGAGGCGTCGCCCGGGTCGGCGCGCCACTCCGCCTCGGTCACGAGGTACCAGGGCGCCACCGCGAGGCCCGCGGCCTGCAGCACCGTCTTGGTGAAGTGCTTGTCCATGCCGAGCGCCGACGCGAGCACGCCCGAGCCGACGTAGGGCAGCCCGACGAGCTCGAGCATCCCCTGGACGGTGCCGTCCTCGCCCCACGGGCCGTGCAGGATCGGCAGCACCACGTCGACCTCGCCGAGCGAGCGCGTCGCGCCGTCCTCGGTCGTCACGGTGAGCTCTCGCGAGAGGGCCGACTCCGGCCAGCGCACACGGGAGCCGTCGTCCTCGACGCGGGGCAGCGACGCGGCGTCGAGAGCGAACTTCTCAGGACGGTCCTCCTCGAGCACGAAGGCGCCGTCGGAGGTGATCCCGACGGGGATCACCTCGAAGCGGTCACGGTCGATCGCCCGCAGCACCCCGGCCGCCGTTGCGCAGCTGATCGAGTGCTCGCTGGAGCGCCCCCCGAACAGAACGGCCACGCGGAGCTTGCTGGTCATCGAGGTTCCTCTCACCCTGTGGCTCGTCCGAATCCGTGGTCAGGTGCGGCGCGATGTCCTTCGGATCGAGCGTACCGGCGAGCACCTGCGACACCTGCTCGACGATGGGCATGTCGACTCCCCTGGCGCGCGCCAGCTCGAGGACCGGCGCGACGGAGGCGAGCCCCTCCGCCGTCTGCTGCATCGACTTCACCACGTCGGTGAAGCTGTAGCCCTGGCCGAGCAGGCGCCCGGCCGTGTTGTTGCGCGAGAGGGACGAGCTCGACGTCGCGATGAGGTCGCCGAGCCCAGCGAGTCCGGCCATCGTCTCGGCCCGTCCGCCGTACGCGACCGCGAAGTCGGTCATCTCGGCGAGACCGCGCGTGATGATCGATGCCTTCGTGTTCTCGCCGTAGCCGACGCCGTCGACGATGCCGATCGCCACGGCGATGAGGTTCTTCAGCACGCCGCCGAACTCGGTGCCGATCACGTCGGTGTTGACGTAGGAGCGGAAGTAGCGGTTGGTCGCCGCGAGAGCCACCTCCTGCGCGGTGACGAGGCTCTCGGAGGCGATGACCGCCGCGGTCGGCTGCTCCTTGGCGATCTCGAGGGCGAGGTTGGGCCCGGAGGCGACGGCGATCCGGTCGAGAGAGACCGGCAGCATCTGCGCGATCACCTCGCTCATCCGCTGGCCGGTGCCCTTCTCGACGCCCTTCATCAGGCTCACCAGCACCGTGCGCTCGGTGAGGAACGGCGTGATCGCCTCGAGGTTGCTCCGCAGCGACTGCGACGGGATGGAGAGGTAGACGTGGTCCGCGCCCTCCAGCGCCTCCTCGATGCGCGGCGTGGCCCGGATGTTGCGCGGGAGGTTGATGCCGGGGAGGTAGTCGCTGTTGCGCTTGGCCTCGGTGATCTCGCGGGCCAGCTCGGCGCGGCGCGCCCACATCACGACGTCGGAGCCGCCGTCGGCGAGGATCTTCGCGAACGTGGTGCCCCAGCTGCCGGCGCCGAGCACGGCGACGCGGCGGGGCACGGGGAGGGGCGCCTTCCTACTGCTCGGACTCAAAGCGACCCGTGCCCTTCTGGTTGTGCTCGGAGGGGTTCCAGCGCTTCTCGGGCGCCGCCTCGCCGCGCAGCTCCTCGAGCAGGGCGGTGATCGCGGCCATCACGACCGCGGAGGCCTCGGTGAGAGTGGCGGAGTCGAGGCTGCGGCCCCGGAAGGCGGACAGGTCGACGGGGTCGCCGACGAGGACGTCGACGCGCTTGCGGCGGAAGAGGGTGATCCGCTTGGAGTAGCGGCCCATCAGCTGCTGCGCGCCCCAGTGCGCGACGGGGACGACGGGCAGGCCGTACTGCAGCGCCATCCGCACGGCCCCCGTCTTGCCGCGCATCGGCCAGAGCTCGGGGTCGCGGGTGAGGGTGCCCTCCGGGTAGATGATGACCGAGCCTCCCTCGTCCACGAGCGCCTTGGCGGTCTTCAGCGGCTCGCTGCCGCGGACGGAGCCCGAGCGCTCGACGGGGATCTGGCCGGAGCGGCGCAGGATCGCTCCGAGCACGGGCACCGAGAACAGCGAGGCTTTGGCGAGGAATCGCGGTGCGCGGCCGGAGCGCCACAGCGTCCAGCCCGTGATGATCGGATCGATCTCGCTGTAGTGGTTCGGCGCGAACACGAAGGCTCCGGTGCTCGGGATCTTGTCGCCGTTCCGGATCCGCAGGTCGACCGAGGCGGTCATCACGGGGATCACCGCCGCCGCGAGGAACCAGAAGATGGACGGACGGCTTCGCTCAGACACCCGCCCATCCTCGCATCCCGGCTCCCGTGCCCGAAGCCGAGGGAACCCCGACCCGTCGAGGGAGCCTGCTGGTGCAGGTTCCCTCGACGGTCCGGGGTTCCCTCGATCAGGCGTCGAGCGAGAAGTCGGCGCCCAGCAGCTCGAGCTTGGTGAGGAAGTTCTCGTAGCCGCGGCTGATGATGCCGACGTTCGAGACCGTCGAGGTGCCCTCGGCCGAGAGCGCCGCGATCAGGTGCGAGAAGCCGCCGCGCAGATCCGGCACGACGATGTCGGCGCCGTGCAGCTTCGAGGGTCCCGAGATCACGGCCGAGTGCATGAAGTTGCGCTGCCCGAAGCGGCAGGCCTGCCCGCCGAGGCACTCGCGGTGGATCTGGATGGTCGCGCCCATCTCGACGAGCGCGTCGACGAAGCCGAAGCGCTGCTCGTAGACGGTCTCGTGCACGATCGAGACGCCCTTGGCCTTCGTGAGCGCCACGACCAGCGGCTGCTGCCAGTCGGTCATGAAGCCGGGGTGCACGTCGGTCTCGATGATGACCGGCTTGAGCTCGCCGCCCGGGTGGTAGAAGCGGATGCCGTCCTCGGCGATCTCGAACGCGCCGCCGACCTTGCGGAAGACGTTGAGGAAGGTGGTCATCTCCTGCTGGCGGGCGCCGCCGACGAAGATGTCGCCGTCGGTCGCGAGGGCCGCGGCCGCCCAGGAGGCCGCCTCGTTGCGGTCGAAGAGCGCGCGGTGGGAGTAGCCGGTGAGCCGGTCCACGCCCTCGATGCGGATCACGCGGTCGGTGTCGACCGAGATGATGGCGCCCATCTTCTGCAGGATGTTGATCAGGTCCATGATCTCGGGCTCGATCGCCGCGCCCGAGAGCTCGGTGATGCCGGAGGCGCGCACCGCGGTCAGGAGGACCTGCTCGGTCGCTCCGACGCTCGGGTAGGGCAGCGACACCTTGGCGCCGTGCAGGCCCTCGGGGGCCGACATCCGGATGCCGGAGGGCAGCTTCTCGATGACCGCTCCGAAGTTGCGGAGGACCTCGAGGTGGTAGTCGATCGGGCGGTCGCCGATGCGGCAGCCGCCGAGGTCGGGGATGAACGCCTCGCCGAGGCGGTGCAGGAGCGGGCCGCAGAAGAGGATCGGGATGCGGCTGGAGCCGGCGTGCGCGTCGATGTCGGCGAAGTGCGCGGACTCGACGTTCGAGGGGTCGAGGATCAGCTCGCCGACCTCGGAGCCCTGCTTCACCTTGACGCCGTGGACTTCGAGCAGGCCCTTCACGACGCGGACGTCGCTGATGTCGGGCACGTCGCGGAGGGTGGAGGCGGTCTCGCCGAGCAGCGCCGCGACCATCGCCTTGGTGACGAGGTTCTTCGCTCCCTTGAGCTCGATGCGCCCCACCAGCGGCCGACCGCCCTTGATGGTGATCCGCTCCGTCGTCATCCCCACGCGGGCTCCCGAGGCCTTGGCGTCCTGGAGGGCCTTGGCGTCCTGAAGAAGTGTGTTCACGCTATTTCACCGGCAATGTCTTGGGCCGCCAGCTCTCGCGGCGGGTCTCGAATTCGGAAATGAGCGCTTCGTCGCGCAGGGTCAGGCCGATGTCGTCCAGGCCCTCGATCAGGCGCCATCGAGTGTAGTCGTCGATCTCGAAGTCGAAGGCCTCGCCACCGGCGGTGACCGTACGCGCAACCAGATCCACCGTCGGTTCTATTCCCGGGGTGCCCTCGATGATCTCCCACAGCCGCTCGACGTCGGGCTCCGAGACGACGGCCGCGAGCAGTCCCTGCTTGCCGGCGTTGCCCCGGAAGATGTCGCCGAAGCGGGGGGAGATGACGACCCGGAAGCCGAAGTCGCGCAGCGCCCAGACGGCGTGCTCGCGGCTGGAGCCGATGGCGAAGTCGGGGCCGGCGACGAGGATGCCGGCGCCGCGGTAGCGCTCCTGGTTGAGGACGAAGTCCGCCTCCTGCCGCCAGCCGTGGAAGAGCGCGTCCTCGAAGCCGGTCTTCGTGATGCGGCGGAGGTAGATGCCGGGGAGGATCTGGTCGGTGTCGACGTTGGCGCGCTTCAGGGGCGCGGCGATCGCGGTGACGGTCTCGAACTTCTGCACGGTCAGACTCCTGCTCTCTCGCGGACCGGCTCCAGATCGGAGGGACTGGAGAGGGTGCCGCGCACGGCCGTGGCCGCGGCGACGAGGGGCGAGACGAGGTGGGTCTTCGCCCCCTTGCCCTGACGACCCTCGAAGTTGCGGTTGGACGTGGAGGCCACGCGCTCCCCCAGGACGAGCTGGTCGGTGTTCATCCCGAGGCACATCGAGCAGCCGGCGAAGCGCCACTCCGCGCCGAACGCGGTGACGATCCGGTCGATCCCCTCGGCCTCGGCCTCGAGCCGCACCCGGGCGGAGCCGGGGACGACCATCACGCGGACGCCGGGGGCCTTGGTGCGCCCCTCGACGACGGCAGCGAAGGCCCGCAGGTCCTCGATCCGGGAGTTGGTGCAGGAGCCCATGAAGACCACGTCGACCGGGATCTCCTTCATCGGCGTGCCGGGCTCCAGCGCCATGTACTCCAGCGCTCGCAGAGCGCTGGCGCGCTCGTTCGGATCGTCGAGGACCTCGGGGTCCGGTACTGCCTCCGAGAGCGAGACGCCCTGGCCGGGGTTCGTGCCCCAGGTGACGAACGGCTCGAGCGCGTCGGCGTCGATCGCGACCTCGGCGTCGAAGACGGCGCCCTCGTCGCTCGGCAGCGTCCGCCAGTAGGCGACCGCGGCGTCCCAGTCCTCGCCCGCCGGAGCGTGCGGGCGGCCGTGCAGGTAGGCGAAGGTCGTCTCGTCCGGCGCGACCATGCCGGCCCGCGCACCCGCCTCGATCGACATGTTGCAGATCGTCATCCGGCCCTCCATCGAGAGCGCGCGGATCGCGGAGCCGCGGTACTCGAGGATGTAGCCCTGGCCGCCGCCGGTGCCGATGCGGGCGATGACCGCGAGGATGATGTCCTTGGCCGTCACCCCCTCCTTCAGCGTGCCCTCGACCGTGATCGCCATCGTCTTGAAGGGTTGCAGCGGCAGCGTCTGCGTCGCCATCACGTGCTCGACCTCGCTCGTGCCGATGCCGAAGGCGATCGCGCCGAACGCGCCGTGCGTGGAGGTGTGCGAGTCGCCGCAGACCACCGTGACGCCGGGCATCGTCAGGCCCAACTGGGGGCCGACGACATGCACGATGCCCTGCTCGACGTCGCCCAGGGAGTGCAGGCGGACGCCGAACTCGCCGGCGTTGCGGCGCAGCGCGTCGATCTGGGTGCGGCTGATCGGATCCTCGATGGGGCGTCCGATCTCGAGGGTCGGCGTGTTGTGGTCCTCGGTGGCGATGGTGAGGTCCGGCCGGCGCAGCGGGCGCCCCGCGGCACGCAGGCCGTCGAACGGCTGCGGGCTGGTCACCTCGTGCAGCAGGTGCAGGTCGATGTAGAGCAGGTCGGGAGCGCCGTTCTCGCCCGCGACGACGACGTGGTCGTCCCAGACCTTCTCGGCGAGGGTGCGCGGCCCCTCGACCCCCCTGCCGGTCCGAGCTCCGCTCGACGCGGTCGCGGCTGTTCCGGGTGTGGTCTCGATCATGACGGTTCCTTCTCCTCCTGGAGTCGCTGCTCGGCCGGGCGAGGCACCGCGACGAGGGAGGCCGTCAGATCGAGGTCTCGTCGCGGCACGGAAGGAGGTGCGGGCCACTCAGCATGGACCGAGAATAGCACCGCGCTCCCCCGCTCCCGGGAGCCGGCGGCGCGCGGTCGACGGGCTCAGGCGCGGGCGTCGAGCACCGCGTCGACGACGACGACGGTCACGTTGTCCCGACCGCCGGCCTCCACCGCCGCGCCCACGAGCGCCTGAGCGAGGTCGGCCGGGTCCCCGGAGTCGCGCCGCGCGAACAGCGCCGCGATCCGCTCGTCCGGGAGCTCCTTCGTGAGTCCGTCGGAGCAGAGCAGGTAGCTGGCGCGCGGAACGACGGGGAGCGTCCAGACGTCCGTCTCGACCTCCTCGTCGGCGCCGAGGGCGCGGGTGACGATGTTGCGGTCGGGGTGCGACTCGGCCGACTCCCGCGTGAGCAGACCCGCCGAGACGAGCTCCTGCACGGCCGAGTGGTCCACGGTCAGCTGCTCGAGCTCCGTCCCGTCCCAGCGGTAGACGCGCGAGTCGCCGACGTTGAACAGCGCCCAGCGCGCGGGCCCGGCCGGCTCGGGGAGGACGAGCATCAGCCCGGTGAGGGTCGTGCCGCAGAGCGCACCGCCCACGTCCAGTGCGCGCACCGCCGAATTGGCGCCCTCGACCAGGTCGAACACCGCGTCGACCGGTCCGAGGGCCGTCGGCCGGTTCTCGTGCAGAGCCCCGACCGCGGCGGCGCTCGCGAGGTCGCCGCGGGCGTGCCCGCCCATGCCGTCGGCGACCGCGAGCAGCAGTTCGTCGGCGAGGAGGGAGTCCTCGTTGACCCGGCGGACGGCTCCGACGTCGGTGCTGCTGCTGACGGCGAGGCGCAGCGCCCCCTGGGGCAGGTCGACGGTGGTGGTCGTCATCGCGGGGTCACTTCTCCTCGGCGGCCGAGCGGGCATCGTCCGAGACGACCTCGGGGTGCCCGTCGTGCATCTCGATGTGGCGGTGCTCGCGGCGCATCTTCGCCAGGCTCGCGAGCGTCGCGACGGTCATGCTCAGGACGATGACCACCAGCGAGGTGATCGTGTCGATGTCCCACACCGGCACGGGCTCGCCGCCGTTGAGGAAGGGCAGATCGTTCTCGTGCAGGGCGTGCAGGACGAGCTTCACGCCGATGAAGGCGAGGATGAACGCGATGCCGTACTTGAGGTACTCGAGCTTGTCGATGAGGCCGCCGAGCAGGAAGTAGAGCTGGCGGAGCCCCATCAGGGCGAAGATGTTCGCGGTGAAGACGATGAACGGGCTCTCCGTGATGCCGAAGATCGCCGGGATCGAGTCGAGCGCGAAGAGAAGGTCGGTCGAGCCGATCGCGAGGAACACGATCAGCATCGGGGTGAAGTACCGGGTTCCGTCCTTGACCGTGCGGATCTTCGAGCCGTCGAACTCGTCCGAGATCTTCACGCGCTTGCGCAGGAGGCGGATGAGCAGGTTGTCCGTGCCCTCGTCCTCGTCCTCCTTGCCGAACGCCTGGTTCCACGCCGTGTAGACCAGGAACGCGCCGAAGAGGTAGAAGATCCAGCTGAAGCTCTCGATGAGCTGCGCGCCGAGGAGGATGAAGATCCCGCGGAAGACCAGCGCGATGATGATGCCCACCATCAGCACCTCCTGCTGCAGCTTCGCCGGCACCGCGAAGCGGCCCATGATGATGACGAAGACGAACAGGTTGTCGATCGAGAGGCTGTACTCGGTCAGCCAGCCCGCGACGAACTGGCCGGCGAGTTCGCCGCCGCCGAGGATCAACATCGCCAGCGCGAAGATCAGCGCGAGCGTGACATAGAAGCCGACCCAGAGGCCGGACTCCTTCAGGCTCGGCACGTGCGGGCGCTTGTAGACCAGCAGCAGGTCGGCGGCGAGGATCAGGCTCAGGACGACGAACGAGCCGATCACGAACCAGACGGGCAGATCGAGCATGAGGGCCTTCCGAGTGGGTGGGGGCCGAAAGTCTCTCCCCGGGGAGCGGACGGCCGTGCCGGTCCGCGTCACCCGTCCCGCCCCCGGCGCCGCGCAGGGGCGGTGCGTACTGACGGGAGCGGAAAGGCGGGATACTCCCCTTCGCGGATGCGATCCTAGCGCCGATCCACTCGGATGCCGCCTCGGGGCGGCGGAGCGGGGACGTGACGATCGACACAGCGCGTCGAGCGGGTGCCGAGGGGCGAGCACCCAGGGTGTTAAACGAGAAGAACCCCCGGTCAGACCGGGGGTTCTTCTCGTGTTGCCGTGGTGACCCCAGCGGGATTTGAACCCGCGTTACCGCCGTGAGAGGGCGACGTCCTAGGCCGCTAAACGATGGGGCCGCGTTTTTGCAACTCGAAGAGTGTTGCACACGGATCCGCATCGACGCAAATCGAGCGCCCGGCCCATCCGGTCTCCGCTCGGCCCCGGCCTTGCCCGCCGCCCGCCGAGGCGGTTGGCTCGGGGCATGAGACTGACGAAACTCGAGCACGCCGCCGTCCTGATCGAGGAGGACGGCGCCCGGCTGGTGATCGATCCGGGGTCCTTCACCCGGCCCGTCGAGGGGACGACCGACACCGTCGCCGTGGTGCTCACCCACGAGCACGCCGACCACTGGACCCCGGAGCAGCTGCAGCGCCTGCGCGACGCGGCCCCGTCGCTGCGGATCCTCGGCCCGGCCGGGGTCGCCGCCGCCGCCGAGGGCTTCGACGTCGAGACGGTCGCCGACGGCGATGTCGTGACGGTGGGCCCGTTCGAGCTGCGCTTCTTCGGCTCCCGTCACGCGGTGATCCACCGCAGCATCCCCGTGATCGACAACGTGGGCGTCCTGGTGAACGGCCGGGTCTACTACGCCGGCGACTCGTTCACAGTGCCGGAGGGCGTCGATGTCGAGATCCTCGCTGCTCCCTCGGGAGCACCGTGGATGAAGATCGCCGAGGCGATGGACTACGTGCTCGAGCTCGCCCCGCGGCACGCCTTCGCGACCCACGAGCAGGTGCTCTCGGAGGCGGGGCGCTCGCTCGGCCACGACCGGCTCGGCTGGGCGGTGCGCGAGGGCGGCGGGCAGTACCACGCGCTCGAGCCCGGCGACGTGCTCGAGCTCTGACGCCGGGTACGCCGACGGCCGGGTCGGGGTGAGTCCCGGCCCGGCCGTCGCGCCGTTCCGCTAGCGGATCAGTAGTACTCGCCCTGGCGGTAGTCCCAGGAGTTGAACTGCTCGGCGAGGTTCAGCATGATGCGCTCGTAGTCGAGGCCGCGGCGGATCAGCACGGGGCCCGGGGTGATCGAGCGCTCGCCGCCCTGCACGGGGATGAGGGCGCCCGAGGCGTCCACCATCGAGACCATGACGCCCTGCTCGTGGCGGGAGTCCTCGTCCTTGTCCGGCTGGATCGAGGAGACGTAGGAGTCGGCCGAGACGATGACGTCGGCCTCGTTCTCGATCCGCTCGCCGATGTTCGCGACGCGGCCGCGGTTGCCCACGCCCGAGGGGTTGGCCGAGCTGGCGAAGGTGAGGGTGCGGTCGCGCTCCCACATGGTGGCGACCAGCTGCTCGGCCGGGCGGCCGAAGCGGATGACGAAGCAGCTGGTGCCCCGTCCGTCGCGGACCAGCTCGCGGGCGTCCTCGTCGATCAGGTCGACGGCCTCGGCCTTCCACGGGAGGATGCAGCCGAGCAGGACGTCCTGGTCCCAGTGCTTCTGGTAGAAGGCGAGGACCTCCTCGTTGAGCTCGGCGAGCTCGGTGAGCTGCTCGATGCTGGAGCAGAGCACGACGCCCGGCTTGTTGCGGTTGCGCTGCTTGGCCGAGAACTTGCGCTCGAGGCCCGCTCCGTCGGTCGTCATCAGGATGTAGCCGACCTTGGTCGCGCAGACGACCAGTCCACCGGGGGCGTAGAGCGCGTCCACCGCTTCCGCAGGAGCCTGCTCACGCCATTCGATCACCGTCGTGCTGGTCATTCTTTCCCTTTCGTGGTGTCCAGAGACGCCATGGGCGGGGCCCCGGCCGAGCGGAAGCCTAGCGGATCGCCTCCCGTCGTCCGCGGCGGTGATGCCGCGAACGGACGCGCACCGGGCTCCGGATCGACTCCGGTGCCCGGTGCGCGCCCGTCCGCGCCGCGCGCGCCGACGGGACGGCTCAGGCGAGGGCCGTGAGCGAGCCTCGCGCGAGCGTGTTGACGGTCAGATGGAAGCCGACCAGCGAGGCCGGAGTCGACTCGTCGACCGGCAGCGTCGGCACTCCGAGCGCGTGCACCGTGAAGAGGTAGCGGTGCGGGCGGTCACCGGGCGGCGGGGCCGCACCGGCGTAGGCGAGCGACCCGAGGTCGTTGAGCGCCGGGCGCCCCACGTCCGTCGAGCCGGCGGCCAGCTCGGTGACCTCCTTCGGGATGTCGACCAGGACCCAGTGGTGGATGCCGCCGAGGGTCGGCGCATCGGGGTCGAACACGGTCACGGCGTACGACTGCGTGCCCTCGGGGCCGGCGCTCCAGCGCAGGGACGGGCTGGTGTCGCCGCTCCCCTGGGCCTCGGCGAGCCGCTCGCCGTCGGTCACGTCGTCGCTGGACACCTCCAGGGGCGCCGTCGCGGGCAGGAAGTCGAGCGGGTGCGGGGGCGTGCTCCTGGTCAGATCGGTCATGTCGTTCTCCTTCTCTCTCAGTCGGTGACTCGGCCGCGGACGCCGTCGAGCCAGTAGTCGGAGTGGCGGTCCGCGGTCGCCGCGTCGCGGAACGAGTACGTCTTCAGCAGCCAGCGGAAGCGGGTCTTGTCGCGGTCCTGGACGTCGACGAGCTGACGGCTGTGCAGGCCGTCCTGGTTCGCGATGATCAGCAGGTCCGCGTCGCGGATCCGGTGGTACTGCTCGCTGACCTTCGAGAGCGCATCGCGGAACTGCCAGAGCGCCCACAGGTGCGGCAGGTCGTCCGGGTCGGCCGGCACCGTCCGGGTGTCGTAGTAGCGGAAGCTGTGCTCGTTCTCGAGCAGAGCGTGCTGGTCCGACACGATCTGGTTCTTGTTCTGGGCGCGCGAGAGCTCGTCGAACGGGGTGATGTAGACCGCCTCGCGCAGGAGCGCCTGGTTCTCGGGTGAGATGAAGCGCAGGATCTCGCGGCCGTCGACGTACTTCGTGTAGACGAGGTCGGTCTCGGGCGTGCGCAGCCCCAGGAGCGAGATGAAGTCGGCGCGCACCGGGTGCGCGGTCCGCTCGTTGTGCCAGTACAGCTCGCCGTCGGTCTTCTGCGTCTGGGTGTTCGAGAAGCGGTTGTCCGCGTAGACGTCCTGGAAGAAGTCGCCGTTGTTGCGGGTGGCGTACGCCAGCAGCGGCGATCCGAGGTACTGCGACTGCAGCTCGAGCAGGCCCTCGCCGACGAAGGTCAGCTTCTTGCGGTATTTGTCCTCGAGCGCGTCGTCCTGGTCGAGCCAGGGGATCTCGTCGTCGACCGGGTTGTTCGAGATCAGGTGCGCGTAGGTGATCTTCTCGTCGCGCTCGCGCCGGATGCGGGCGAGCGCGTCGACGAAGCCCTGCGGGACGTCGCCGCTGTCGATCAGCGCGGCGATCGCGTCGCGGAAGCGGTCGTAGTCCTTGTAGGGATCGATGGCGATCGCCAGCAGCGACTGCTGGAGGGCCGATCGGTCGGAATCGGAGAACGTGTAGATGGGCTGCATTGCTTCACTCCTTGCACGTGGATGAGGGACGCCGCCCGCGGGCTCGTCCCGGACTTCCTCTGTCACTCCGCTTCTGCGGTGACGGCCCTCCTCTCCTGTCGCCGCATCGAGACGGCCCCGATCGTCTGCGCGAGGACCGCGAGGACGACGAGGACGACGAGGGTCGGCGCGGTCCCTCCCGTGTGAGGGACGAGGATCCCGGCGCCGATGAGCAGGACGGCCTGGAGGATCCCCTGGTTGCGCTCCAGTCTTCGCATCACCGCGACCCGGGCGCCGTCCTCGAGCCCGTTCATCGCGGGCGCCAGGGCGATCATCGTCGCGGGCCTCACGAAGCCGCCCGCGATCCCGAGCAGGGCGAGGCCGGCGATCGCGGCACCGAGCACCCCGAGGGTGGTCAGGGCGAGGCCCAGCACCTGGGTGAGCGCCGTCAGCCTGAAGACCAGGGGCGTGCCGGCGATGAGCGGTGAGAGCCGGGCGGCGGCCAGGCCGGCGAGCGTGTAGAGGCCGAGCACCAGGCCGAACGCGGGCAGCGTCAGTCGCAGCTCTTGGAACAGCAGCAGCGGGATCACGAACGTGTAAGCGGCGAGCAGGACGGCGCGGTTCACGGAGTAGTAGAGGGACCAGAAGCGCACCGCGGCGGGCAGGACGGCCGGCCGCACCGCGCGCGCCGCCGCTCCCGAGGCGGCGCTCGCGCCGAGCGGCAGGCGGGCGAGGAGCACCACGGCCAGCGCGGCGCACGACACGAGCGCGCTGAGGAGGAACGGCAGCCGGTCCCAGAGCGCGAGCGAGGCGGCCCCGAGCACTCCCGCGCCGAAGGAGGCGAGGAACATCCCGCTCTGCACCCGCGTCTCCTGGCGGCGGGCATCGGCTCCATCGCGCAGCGAGGAGGCCAGCGCGGCGTCCCGCCCGGCCGTCAGCGCGAAGCCGCAGCCGGCGAGCAGCTGGCTGATCACGACGGCGACCGGATCCGCGTTCAGCACGATCACGACGAGGCCGAGGGCCTTCACGCCCTCGCCGAAGACGAGCGCCCCAGCCGAGGACAGGCGGCGCGTGAGGGGCGAGAGCGGGCCGTCGGCGAGCGCCGCCACCACTCCGTAGAGCGCCAGCAGCAGCGCCACGGCCAGGATCGGGTACCCCCTCGCCAGCAGGAACACTGCGACCACGGGCAGGTGGAAGTAGGCGCGCGAGACGATCCGGTAGACCGTGATCAGCCCGGCGGCGCTGCGGCCGCGCGATGCGTCCCCGCGCCCGAGGTCAGACAAGGGAGGGCACGACGACGCGCAGTGCGTCGGCGCCCACGTCGCCCTGACGGACGATCGACGCGCCGCCCACGAGGGAGACGATCGTGCTGCTCATCGTGGAGTCGGGGGCGGTGGTGCTGCGGATCAGGTAGTCGCTGTCGCCGCCGAGGTGCTCCGCGGCGAGGTCGAAGTCGACGAGTCCGGTCGACACCGTGCCGCTGATGTTGGCGGAGGTGGCCGCGAGCGGCAGGCCCGCGAATATCGAGAGCAGGTTGATCGGGGCGCTGAGGTTGTGCACGACCGACACCGTGTCCTGGCCCGAGGTGACCCAGTCCGGGACGACGGGCTTGCGGCGCAGGATGACGTTCAGCGGCCCCGGCCAGAACGCTGCGACGAGCGCGTCCATGTCGGCCGTCTCCGGGGCGAAGGCCCAGGTCGCCCAGTCGCGGGGCGCGGAGACGAAGAGGGTGAGCGGCTTCGCGCCGTCCCGCTTCTTCATGTCGTAGAGGCGGGAGCAGGCGCTGCGCGAGAAGGGGCTGGCGAACACGCCGTAGTTCGTGTCGGTCTGCGCGATGACGGTGGCGCCCTCGCGGAGCTCCTGCCCGACGCGCCGGAGCTCGTCGAGATCGGACGCGTCGATGATCTGTGCCGTCATAGGTGGTTCTCCTGCTGCGCTCGGGCGCGTCCGGCGGGACCGGATCGCGTCGCTGTCGGGGGTGGTCCGCTGACGGCGGCGTCCCACGGAGGACGCCTGGCGGGGGGAGGGTGCTGAGCCCGTCCCGATGCGGGTGACCACGGAGGAGAGATGCGGCTGCGTCCTCCCCCCGAGGACGTCTGCCCGGCGAAAGTAGCACGGTGCGAATCCGGCTCGAGTGTTCACGACTCTGCGTGACGAAAGAAGTCGACGACGCCGGGGAGCAGGGTCGACGATCGGTATGTTCCGCTGACGCGCCGCATCTCCGCGGCGTTCTCCGGCTCCGCGGATCCGCGCGATCGTCCGTTCGACGGCGCACCACGCCCAGGGCCGCACGGCTCGCGGCGACCCGGTCTCCGGCCCCCCTCCCCGACAGAAGGACCGCCCATGATCGACTACTGGCCCGTGCTCCTCATCCTGCTCACGATCGTGGCCGTCGTGGTCCTGATCGTCGTGCTGAAGGTCGAGCCGGTGATCGCCCTCCTCGTCTCGGCCCTCGGGCTCGGCCTCGTCTCGGGGCAGGGCGGCGAGGGGACGGTGACGGCGATGACGTCCGGATTCGGCGCGGTCCTCGGCGACATCGGCCTGCTGATCGCGCTCGGACTGCTGCTCGGGTCGCTCCTGGAGGCGCTGGGCGTGGCTCCGCTGCTCGCCCGCTGGCTCGTGGCGCGCTTCGGTCGGCGCGCGCTCCCGGTCGCGTACGCGCTGACCCTCGGCGTAGCCTTCCCCTCGATCTACTCCGACGTGCTCGTCGTGATGAGCGCACCGCTGACCCGTCTGGCCTCGCGGGGGCTCGGCGCCGGAGGCTACGGCCTGCTGGCCGGCTCCTCCATCGTCGGGATGATCGTGGGCGTGGTCTTCGTCGTCCCCGGAGCCGCGGCGCTGGCCACGGCGGGCATCGCGGGCGCTCCCCTGCCGTCGATGGTCGCCATCGGCGCCCCGCTGGGCATAGTCACCATCGTGCTGACCGTGCTGGTGTACAGCGCCCTGGTGAAGCGCGGCGGCTGGCGGGACGAGCGCGACCTCGAGGGAGGGGCGGTCTCCGGACCCGCTCCGGAGTCCGAGGCGGGCGCGGCCACGGGAGGCACGGCGCTCGCGACGCGGCGGGTGCCGCTCGCGCTGGCCGTCGCCCCGATCGCCCTCACGATCGTGCTGATCGCCACGAACTCGCTCACCCAGCTGGCCGAGCTCGACGTCCCGCTCCTGCGGTTCCTCGGTGACGCGCACATCGCGCTGCTGGCCGGCCTGGTGCTGGCCTACGCGACGGCACTGCGGATGCTCCCGAAAGGCACCGTGTCCACGGCACTGGGCGGAGCTCTGACCCGCAGCGGCCCGATCGTCATCCTGACCGGAGTCAGCGGCAGCCTCGCCGCCGTGGTCGGAGGAACCGGGGTCGGCGACGCGCTCGCCGGCGCCTTCGACGGGCGGGCACTCTCGCCGATCCTCCTCACCTGGGTCGTCGCGGCTGTGCTGCACGCAGCGATCGGCTCGGTCTCGACGGCCGCGATCACCGCGGTCGGAATCGTCGCTCCGCTGATCCCCGTGCTCGACGTGAACCCGGCGCTGATCGCCCTGGCCGCCGGCTCCGGCGCGCTCTTCCTCGGGATGGTCAACGCCAACGCGTTCTGGCTCTTCAAGTCCGTGCTCGGCCTCACCGTGCGGGGCACGTTCACCGCCTACTCGCTGACGCTCTCGATCGCCTCGGTCATCTCGCTGCTGGCGCTGCTGGTGGCGGGAGCGTTCGTCTGAGCGTCGGCCGGTCCCCAGGAGGCGACGGTCGCGAGGTCGGCGCCGAACTCGACCCGGAGGCGGACCGGCGGGCCGCCGCGCAGCACGTCCGGCAGCCACAGGCGCGCGTCGTCCCACATCCGGTCGAACGGCACCTCCTCGACCGGGACGAACGCGGCCGCGAGCTCGCTGGACGCGGCGACGTCGCCCGTCGTCCGGCGGCAGAGGAAGACGTGGGAGCGCTGGCTCCACGCGGGCCGGTGGGGGAAGGAGTAGTCGAGCACACCGCGTGGCTCCAGGTCGGCCGGGAGGGCGACGAGCCCCGCCTCCTCCTGCAGCTCGCGGACGGCCGCGTCGACGGGCGACTCGCCGGGCTCGAGCTTGCCGCCGGGGGCGACCACGCGGCCCTCGCCGAGGCCCCGGCGCTTCCGGCCGAGGAGCACCTCCGCACCCCGCGGGCCGTCGCGGAGGACGTAGACGACGCAGACCTCGGGCAGTCCCACCGCGCACCTCCGCTCCGGCGGGCCGGGGGCCCGGCACCGCCGTCGTAGGCTAGCCCGGTGACGACGACCGCGCTCGAGCGCTTCCAGGCCCTGCTGCGCGTCGACACCGTGTCCCACTCGGACGAGTCGGCGACCGACTGGAGCCGCTTCCACGCCTTCCGGGAGCTCGTCGCCGAGCTCTACCCGGCGCTGCACGCGGCGCTGGAGTCCGAGACCGTCGCCGGCCACTCCCTCCTCTGGCGCTGGCGAGGCGAGGAGCCGGGCGAGCCGGCCGTGCTGATGGCCCACTACGACGTGGTCAGCGTGACGGCGGCGGAGTGGTCGCACGACCCGTTCGCGGCCGAGACCGTCGTCGGAGCGGACGGCCGCACCTCCGTCGTGGCGCGCGGCGCCCTCGACGACAAGGGCTCCCTCGTCGCCCTCCTCGAGGCGGTCGAGGCCGCCGTCGTCCGGGGCGAGCGGCCCCGGAACGACGTCTACCTCCTCTCCACGCACAACGAGGAGACGGCCGGCGACGGCGCCCCCTCGGTCGTAGCCCTGCTCGGAGCACGCGGGGTCCGCCCCCGCCTCGTGCTCGACGAGGGCGGGAACGTGCGGCGCGGCATCCTGCCCGGCGTCACCACCCCGATCGCCGTGATCGGCGTCACCGAGCGCGGGATCATGAACCTCGAGCTGACCTGCCGCGACGTCGGCGGCCACGCCTCCGCTCCGCCGCCCCCGCCCGGGCTGCTCGCGACCCAGCGGCTCGCGAGGGCGATCCACCGCCTGACCGAGAACCCGTTCCCCTCCACCCTCCCGGAGCCCATCGCAGAGCTGGTGCGCGCCGCTGCCGACCACGCGGACGCGGCCCACGCCGTCTGGTACGCCCGCCCGCACGAGCACCCGGACGCCGTCATCGGCGCGCTCGCCGCCCACTCCAACCGCTCGGCCGCGATGCTGCGGACGACGGTCGCGATCACCGAGCTGCGGGGCAGCACCGGGGCGAACGTCCTCGCCTCCAGCGCGAGCGCCACGGCGAACGTGCGGATCAACCCCGGCGGCACGGTCGCGGGAGTGGTCGAGCGCATCCGCGCCGTCATCGACGACCCCGAGGTCGAGGTCGAGGTGAAGGTCGCCCACGAGCCCTCCCCCGTCTCCCCCACCGGCGAGCCCGGCGACGGAGGGCCGTACGACCTGCTGCGCGCGGTCGTCCAGGAGTCGTTCCCGGAGGCGGTCGTCGCGCCCTACGTGCAGACCGGCGGCAGCGACGCGCGGCACTTCCACGCGATCAGCGACCACGTCTACCGCTTCATCCCGTTCGAGATCAGCCCGCGGCAGCAGCTCGGGATCCACGGGGTCGACGAGTCGGTCGAGACCGACCAGTTCGAGCGCGCGATCGCGTTCTACGCGCGGCTGCTCGCCCGGCTCTGATCCGGGTCGGTCGGCCGGGCCTCCGGCAGCGCGCCCGGCGGGGATCCGTCCCGTGCGGTGGTCCTCCGGGGTCCGGGAGGACCGCGCAGCGACCGGCAACCTGGGAGAACCGTTCGATGACGCGCCGACCGGTGTTGGCCGGGAGTTCACCCCGCGATGATGGACTGGTTCCAGCGGGGTCGCCTCCGCTGAGACAGAGCGCAAGTGCCGACGCCGGGTCGCGTGATCCGGCTCCCGCCGATCGTGGAACCCGAGGATCATGTCCCTCCGCCAGGCCGAGTACCCCCGGCCCAACCACTTCATCCTTCACCTGAGCGACACCCACTTCATCGCCGGAGACGGCGGCCTCTACGGCTCCGACGTCGACAGCGAGGCCCAGCTGCGGCTCCTGTTCGACGAGCTGGAGGCGTCCGGCGGACGACCGGAGGCGATCGTCATCACCGGCGATCTCGCCGACAAGGGCGAGCCGCAGGCGTACGCGAAGCTGCGCGCCGTCGTCGAGCCCGCGGCCGCGCGCCTCGGCGCCGAGGTGATCTGGGTGATGGGCAACCACGACGACCGCGGCGCGTTCCGCTCGGGGCTGCTCGACCAGCTCCCGACCACGCAGCCGGTCGACCGCGTGCACGACGTGAACGGGCTCCGGATCATCGCTCTGGACTCCACCGTGCCCGGCGCCCACTACGGCGAGATCTCGGATGCGCAGCTCGACTGGCTGGCGGAGGAGCTCTCCAGCCCGGCCCCCCACGGCACGATCCTCGCGCTGCACCACCCCCCGGTGCCGAGCGTGCTCGACCTCTCGGTCCTCGTGGAGCTGCGCGACCAGCCCGCCCTCGCGGAGGTGCTCGAAGGCTCCGACGTCCGCAGCATCATCGCGGGCCACCTGCACTACTCGTCGACAGCGATGTTCGCCGGCATCCCCGTCTCGGTCGCGTCGGCCACCTGCTACACGCAGGACCTCAACGTGCCGGTGGGTGCGACCCGCGCCCGCAACGGCGCCCAGGCGTTCAACCTGATCCACGTCTACGACGACACGGTGCTGCACTCGGTCGTGCCGATCGGCGCCTCGACCGAGGTGTCCTACGTCTCGGCGAACGAGACCCAGCGCATCCTCGCGGACCACGGCGTCGAGATCGCCGCGGCGACGGCGGCCCCGGTCTCGCGCGACGAGGCTCTGTACCCGCCGCTCGTGGAGCCGGTGGGCGTCAGCGCCTAGGGCCCGCCGGGCTCCGCCCGCCTGGGGGCGTGCGATCTGCAGGAGATCGTGCGATCTGCAGGAGATCGTGCGATCTGCAGGCCCTCCCGGGCGTCGCGTGCGATCTGCAGGCCCTCCTCGCCGCGGTGTGCGATCTGCAGGCACGCCACCCTGCCGCGTGCGATCTGCAGGGGAGGGTGCGATCTGCAGGCCGTCCAGCGCGGAGATCGATCTCATCCGCTCGACGAGGCCGCGACTATCGAGATCCCCTGCAGATCGCCCCACCACCTGCAGATCGCACCGGCCACTGCACATCGCGCCGGCCCCTGCACATCGCACAGTGCGGGGAGGAAGCGGCTCCTTCACCGGGGAGCGTGCGATCTGCAGGAGAACATGCGATCTGCAGGAGATCCGGTCCGGTCGGTGTGCGATCTGCAGGAGATCGGTGTGCGATCTGCAGGAGATCCGGTCCGGAGAGCGTTCTCATCCTCGTGCAGAATCCACGATGGTCGACATTCCCTGCAGATCGCACTGGCCCCTTCGGATCGTACGGACCCCTGCAAATCGGACAGGCCCCTGCAGATCGGACCGACCCCTGCAGATCGCACAGGCCCCTGCGGATCGCAGGCACACGCCTCCTCCGAACGGAGCCGCGGACACGTCAGCGCCCGGAGCCGCCGGCGCGGTCCCGCGCGAACAGCCATCCGGCGAACGCCAGCGCCGCGGCCAGCGCGACGCCCACGCCGACGCCCGCTCCCACTCCGATGCCCGGGAACACGAGCGAGCTCGCCAGGCCGAGAAGCAGCCCGGCCACCGCTCCCCCGACGGCCCAGCCCACGGTCAGTCCTCGCGCTCCCACGGAGCCGGGATCGGGTAGTACTCCTCGAGGAACCCGATGACGGCCTTGGTGCGCGCCTCCGCCGAGATCTCGGGGAAGCTGCCGTCGTTGAGGCAGAAGAAGTCGACTCCGCGGTTCTTGAGGAGCTTGCGCATGTCCTTCAGCCCCTGGTGCATCGTCGTGTCGACGTACTTCACCGAGGCGTTCTCCTGCACGACCGCGCGGCCGGTCATCAGCGCGTAGTAGTGGTAGAGCGAGTTGGTGACGGAGACGTCGCTCGCGGAGCGGAAGCGGCTCGCGGCGGTCGCGGTGAACTCCGGCTCGAACTCGGCCTCGAGCTCGGCCATCACGGTCTTGCGGAGCGGCGTGGCGGCGTGCTCGAGGTGACGGGTCGTCATCGCGCCGAAGCGCTCGCGGAGCAGGCGCCGGTTGACGCGGGCCGCGTTCTCGAAGCCGCTGCGGGAGGCGTTGGAGTCGCCCATGCCGATGCGCGTCGTCGCCTCGATGAACTTCGTGATACCCCCGGGCGAGAAGAAGGTCGACGGGTCGACCGGGCGCCCGAAGAACATGTCATCGTTGGAGTAGAGGAAGTGCTCCGCCAGCCCCGGGATGCGGTGCAGCTGGCTCTCGACCGCGTGGGAGTTGTGCGTCGGCAGCACCGAGAGGTCGCGGAAGTGGTCCTCGCTGCGCACGAGGGTGACGTCCGGGTGCTCGTCCAGCCAGCGCGGGCGCGGGGAGTCGGTGACGATGTAGATGTGCCGGATCCACGGCGCGTACATGTAGACGCTGCGCAGGGCGTACTTGAGCTCGTCGATCTGGCGGAAGCGCGCCGGAGCGTCGTCGCCCTCGCCCACCACGTAGCTGGCCATCCGGGCCGCACGGGCGCGCTGGAACTCCAGGTCGGTGCCGTCGACCCACGAGAAGACGATGTCGACCTCGAAGCGGATGTCGCTGACGAGCGGCTCGAACATGCCCTCGAACGTCGGCCAGGTGCGGCCGTACGCCTCGACGTGGGCGTCGATGGCTTCGGCGACGGGGAGGCTGTTGCGCATGAGCGCGTTCTCGGCGGGAGTGATGATCTCCTCCTCGCCCACCTTCCACAGCTCGAGGCGGACGCCGCTGCGGGCGCCGTAGCGCAGCGATCCCGTCGAGGAGACGCGCGGGCGGAAGAGCTTGAAGACGGAGGCGCGCGGATACGGCGCGAGCACGCCCTCGGCCAGGAGCTGCGGCGGGGTGCCCCGCTTGTCGACCGTCTTGGCGTAGAAGGGCTCGGTCGCGAAGGCGCGCGCCAGCAGCGTCGCCAGCTCGGCGCCGAGCACGCGGTCCACCGCGAGGAAGGGCGAGCCGTCGGTGCCGCGGATGAGGCGGTAGGGGAATTCGGCGGCGTCGAGGACCTCGCCGATGGCGATCAGGTCCTCGGTCCAGGCCGCGCGCGGCGTCGTACTCGAGTTCACCAGCGAGAACAGGCCGGCATGGACCACGACGTCGTCGCGGTCGAAGTGGCGCGGGCGCAGGAGCGGTGACGGAAGAGCACGGACGGAAGGCATGATTCACATTATCCGCCGTGGATTTCGTCTGTGTGACCGGGGCGTCGTCTTGACAGCGACCGCGGGCCCGCACGGTCAGCGCGAGAGCGACTCCAGACGGTCCCTCGCCTTCTCCGCGGCCTTCGCGGCCCGCCTGGCGCGGCGACGCTCCTCGGCGGCGACGACCCCCAGCGCGAAGGCCCCCTCCCCGCTGCGATCGGCCTCCTCCAGGATCAGCGCGCGGGCGGCGAGCGCGTCCCGCTCCTCCCCCAGGGCGTCGGCGAGGTCCTCGCCCGCCTCGGCGAGCGAGCGGCGCCGGGCGCCGACGGCCTCGGGGACGACCGAGCGCCACGCCTCCACGGTGTACCGGAGCCGCTTCGCCGCCTTCCGCAGGTCGTGCCGGACCTCGAGCGCGCCCCCGGCCGAAGCGGCGCCCGCCGCGGAGATGCGCGCGAGCTCCTTCGCGACGGAGCGGCGCACCAGCGCAGTCGCGCTCGAGCCCGCCCGCGCAGTGCGGGGCGGGTCCGCGAGCACGGCGTCGAGCGAGGCGAGGAGCGCGAGGTAGCGGCCGCCGCGCAGAGTGCGGTCGACGCGGCGCAGCGCCGAGGCGTGCCGGTGCTCGATCTCCTCCAGCAGGGCGGAGGGAGTGCTCGGGGCGCCCTCGACGGCCGCCAGGGAGGCGCGGAACCGCTCGGCGAGCACCTCCTGATCGCGGGCCGCGCCCAGGACCCCGCCCAGCCAGCGCAGCTCGTCCCGCACCGGGTCGGTCGCCGCACGGTCGAGCACGGAGCGGGAGGCGGCGAGGACGGAGCGGAGCCGGCGTGCGAGCACGCGCATCCGGTGCAGGGCGTCATCGGCCTCGAGGCGCACCCGCGGGTCGACGGCGCGCAGCTCGCGCAGGAGCGAGCGGACCGCGGCGAGCGCCGCCTCCCCGCCGTTCCGCGGATCCGGAACCGTCTCGTGGATCGGGCCGCCGGTGGCCCGGGCGAGCTTGGAGGCGCTGGCGGCGGGGCGGGCGCCCGCGGAGAGGAGGCGCCGCTCGATCTCGTCGAGGACACGCTCGCCCTCGTCCCGCGGGACGTCGACGAGCTCGACCTCCCACTCCCTCCAGCGCCGCTCGCGGCCGGTGCGCTGGTCGCGAGCGGTCACCAGGTCGTCGGCGATCTCGGCGAGCTCCCGCCCGTGGGAGTCGAGGGCGCGGGTGATCGAGCGGACCGTCTCCAGGAGCGCCAGCGGCTCGAGCGGCGCGCGCCCCACCTGCCCGAGCACCGGCTCGCGGACGGCGGACGGGACCGTGCGCGCGGCCGTGAGCTCCGCGTGGATCTCCGTGCGGCCGGAGGAGCCGGGCAGCTTGACGTGCCAGCCCTGGTCGGATCCGCCCTCGCGGCGGCGCAGCGTGATCCGCGCCCTGGAGAGAGCGCGGTCGGCGGTGTCGAAGTACTCGGCGCGGAGGGTCACCGGCTCCTCCGTGCGGACGCCGGCGACGCTCCCGGCGCCGGTCAGGTCGGGCAGCCGGGTGCCCGCGTCGACGTCGTACTTGCGCTCGACCTCGGTCTGCACTCTCCGCGCACCGCCCGCCCGGGACGTCGCCGACTCGTTCTCCGCACCGCTGGCCATGCTCCATTGTGATCACGCCCGACGCTGCTGCGGCACCCCGGGGCGGCCGGGGGTGCCCTCGCCCTAGGCTGGAGCGATGACCGCGCCCGTTCCGCCCGTCGCCCGCCGCGTCCCCCTCGAGCGCCGCCACCACGGCGACGTGGTGGTCGACCACTACGAGTGGCTGCGCGAGAAGGAGAGCCCCGAGGTGATCGCGCACCTCGAGGCCGAGAACGCGTACACCGAGGCGGTGCTCGCTCCTCTCGCCCCGCTGCGCGAGCGCCTGTTCGAGGAGATCCGGTCGCGGACGAAGGAGACCGACCTCTCGGTCCCCGTCCGGGAGGGCTCCTGGTGGTACTTCTCGCGCTCCTACGAGGGCCGCCAGTACGCCGTGCACTGCCGGGCGCCGATCAGCGGGCCGGACGACTGGACGCCGCCGTCGATCGCCGAGGGCGGTCCGCTCGAGGGCGAGCAGGTCGTCCTGGACGGCAACGCGGAGGCGGACGGGCACGACTTCTTCTCACTCGGCAGCTTCGACGTGTCGGCCGACGGCACCCGGCTGCTCTTCGGCACCGACGTCGAGGGCGACGAGCGGTACACCCTCCGCATCCGCGACCTCGAGACCGGTGAGGACCTGCCGGACGTGATCGAGGGCACGGGCGGCGGAGCGACCTTCGGTGCCGACGCGCGCTTCGTCTTCTACCCGACCGTCGACGAGTCCTGGCGCCCCGACACCGTCTGGCGGCACGAGGTCGGCGCCGGGACCCCGGACGAGGTCGTCTTCGCCGAGCCCGACGAGCGCTACTGGATCGGCGTGGGCCTCACCCGCAGCCGCCGCTACCTCGTCATCGAGATCGGCAGCAAGATCACGAGCGAGTGCCTGCTGCTGGACGCGTCCGACCCGACGGGCTCCTTCCGCTCGGTGTGGCCGCGCCGCGAGGGCGTGGAGTACGAGGTCGAGCACGCCGTCGTCGACGGGCGCGACCGCCTGCTGATCGTGCACAACGACGGCGCCCTCGACTTCGAGATCGTCGAGGAGCCGGCCGACCTGTCGCTCGACGCCGACGCCCGGGCCCGCGAGCGCCGCGTGGTGGTGCCTCACCGCGAGGGCCGTCGGATCGAGGGCGTCGACGCCTTCGCCGGGCACGTCGTCGTCTCCTACCGCGCCGACGGCGCCACCCGGCTCGGGCTGCTCCGCGAGGACGGCACCGGAGCGCGGCTCGAGGAGATCGTCTTCGACGAGCCGCTCTACGACGCGGGCCCGGCGGGGAACCCGGAGTGGGAGCAGCCCTCTCTCCGCCTCGCCTACACCTCGTTCGTCACCCCCTCGACCGTGCTCGCGCTCGACGTCGCGACGGGCGAGCGCACGGTGCTCAAGCAGCAGCCCGTGCTCGGCGACTACGACCCCGCGCTCTACGTGCAGCGGAGGGAGTGGGCGGTCGCCGAGGACGGCACGCGGGTGCCCCTGTCGCTCGTCTGGCGCCGCGACGCCGCCGACCCGGACGCCGCCCCCGCGCCGCTCCTCCTCTACGGCTACGGCTCCTACGAGGCCAGCATCGACCCGGGCTTCTCGATCGCGCGCCTCTCGCTGCTGGACCGGGGAGTCGTGTTCGCGATCGCGCACGTCCGCGGCGGCGGCGAGATGGGCCGCTCCTGGTACGAGAACGGGAAGACGCTGGCGAAGCGGACGACCTTCACCGACTTCGTCTCCGCGGCGCGGCACCTGGTCGACGCGGGCTTCACCACTCCGGACCGCCTGGTCGCGCAGGGCGGGTCGGCCGGCGGCCTGCTGATGGGCGCGGTCGCGAACCTCGCCCCGGAGGCGTTCGCCGGCGTCCTCGCGCAGGTGCCTTTCGTCGACGCGCTCACCTCGATCCTCGACCCGTCGCTCCCGCTCACGGTGATCGAGTGGGACGAGTGGGGCGACCCGCTGCACGACGCCGAGGTCTACGCCTACATGAAGTCGTACTCGCCCTACGAGAACGTCCGCGAGGACGTGCAGTACCCCCGGATCCTCGCGACGACGAGCCTCAACGACACCCGGGTGCTCTACGTGGAGCCGGCGAAGTGGGTGGCCAGGCTCCGCGAGGTCGGCGCTCCCGCGCTGCTGCGCACCGAGATGACCGCGGGACACGGCGGGGTGAGCGGACGCTACGAGCGCTGGCGCGAGATCGCGTTCGAGTACGCCTGGACGCTGGACGTGCTCGAGCTGGCCTGAGCGCCCCGCCGCAAGCCCCTCCGCCCGTCGCCCGCGGCCAGTAGGGTTCGGGGTGCCGACGGAGGGAAGAGCATGAGCGCAGGCCTGTCGATCGACCGCATCGCCGCATGGGTGGCGGACCAGAGGTGGTACGCGAGCAAGGGGCGGCGCCCCGAGCTGGAGGTCCGCGGCGCCTGGTCGCTGCACCCCGGCGAGGCGGAGGTGGTGGACCACCTCTTCATCGACCGGGCGGGGACGAGCCCGGTGCTGTACCAGGTGCCGGTGACCGTCCACGCGGCTCCGGTGCCCGGGCTCGAGGACGCCCTCGTCTACTCCGACGACGCTCACTTCGTGTACGACGCTCCGCGCGACCCGGTGTTCGCCCGTGCTCTGCTGGGCATGATCGCCGACGGCGGCCGCTCCGACGAGGACGGCGCCCGGGGCGGCGCCCGCGCCGAGGGCCACCGGCAGCCGGGGGCCGCGATCGGGGCGTTCGCGTCCTCGAAGGTTCTCAGCGGCGAGCAGTCGAACACCTCGGTGATCGTCCGCACCACCGCCGACGACGGATCCGACGCGACCCCGGTGATCGTCAAGGTCTTCCGCGCCCTCCACCACGGCGACAACCCGGACGTGACGGTGCAGTCCGCGCTCAACGCCGCCGGGAGCGCCCTCGTCCCGCCCGTGATCGGCAACGTGACCGGCGAGTGGGACGACGAGGGCGAGGAGACGGGCCGCGCCTTCGGGCACCTCGCCTTCGCCCAGGAGTTCCTCCCCGGCGTCCAGGACGCGTGGCGCGTCGCCCTCGAGGCGGTCGCCGCCGACTCCGACTTCACCGGCCCCGCCCGCGAACTGGGCCGCGCCACCGCCGAGGTGCACGCGACGCTCGCCGAGGTCATGCCGACCGAGGACACCACGTCCGAGGTCGTCGAGCGGATGGTCGCGACCATGCGCCGGCGCCTGCGCATCGCATCGGCCGAGGTCCCCGTGATCGCGGAGGACTCCGAGGCGATCGACGCCGTGTTCCACGCCGCCGAGACCGCGCCGTGGCCGAGGCTCCAGCGCATCCACGGCGACTACCACCTCGGACAGGTCCTGTCCGTGCCCGACCGCGGCTGGGTGCTCCTCGACTTCGAGGGCGAGCCGCTGCGGCCCATGCACGAGCGCCGTCTTCCCGACGTGGCCCTGCGCGACGTGGCCGGGATGCTGCGCTCCTTCGACTACGCGGCCGGCGCGCACGAGCAGGCCGAGCCGGGCGCCTCGAGGGCGGCCTGGGCGGCGGCGAGCCGCGCCGCGTTCCTCGAGGGCTACACCGAGCGGGCGGGCGACGCGGTCACCGCGCACCGGGCGGTGCTCGACGCGTTCGAGCTCGACAAGGCCGTCTACGAGGCGATCTACGAGGCGCGCAACCGGCCGGAGTGGCTGTCGATCCCGGTCGCCGCAGTGCAGCGCCTCGCCGGACGCTCGTAGGGTGGCAGGCATGAGTGACGACACCGACGGAAAGAAGCCCCTGGACCCGCTGAGCGACTTCAGCATCCCGGGCGACACCGACCTGCACACGAGCGGCGACGCCTCGGGCGCCGACGGCGACGAGGTCGCGGAGCCCGGAGCGGACGAGGACTGACCCGGCTGCTCCGCGGGGCCGGCCTCGGCTCGGCTCCGCGGGGCCGGCGGCCGTCCTAGCCCAGCGGGGCGAGCGGCTCGACCGCCGGACCCTCCAGCACCGTCCCGTCGGCCGCGAAGCGCGAGCCGTGCAGCGGGCAGTCCCAGCTGCGCTCCGCGTCGTTCCAGGTGACGATCCCGCCCAGGTGCGGGCACACCGCCGACACCGCGCAGCGCCTCCCCTCCACGGTGGAGACCGCGACGGGCTGCAGCCCGTCGCGTGCGAGCGACCCCTGGCCCTCCACCGGCACCACCCCGGCAGAGCGGGGGGCGCGCAGAGCGGAGGACCAGCCCCGCGCGTACCAGGCACCCACCGCGAGCCCCGCACCGAGCCCCTCCGCCATCACCCGCGGCAGCGTCGGCCGGCGGTGCAGCGTCCTCGCCCAGACCGGCGTCTCGCCGTCGAGGTCGGCGACGAGCGTCAGCGCGGCCTGGACCGCGTTCGTCATCGCCCACTTGTCGTAGCCGGTCGCGAGGAAGATCCGCCCGCGGCCGCGCGGCAGCCAGCCCACGAACGGCACGCGGTGGAACGGCTCGTAGTCCTGCGCACTCCACTGCGCGACCGGCTCGGCGCCCGGGAAGGAGCGTCGCGTCCAGGCCACGAGGTCCGCGACTGCTTCCGAGGTGACCGGTCTGCGGCCCACGGGGTGGCCGTTCCCCCCGACCAGGAGGAGCCGCTCGCCGTCGCGCTCGGCGTCGCGCACCGAGCGCGACGGCTCGTCGACCGAGAGGTACATGCCGTCCGGGATCGGCGCGTCCGTGCGGAACGCGACCGCGTAGGACCGCAGCGCCGCGAGCTTGGCGAAGTACAGCCCGCGGTCGAGGATCGGCGCCCCGGTGAGCAGGTAGGCGCGGTCGCCGGTCACCGGCCCGGCACTGGTGCGCACCTGGACGGGAGCGGAGGCGCGCATCCCGAGGGCCCGCACACCCTGCACCAGAGTGCCCCCGGCGGCGCGGAAGTCGGCGGCGAGGGCCGTGAGGACGTCCATCGGGTCGAACTGGGCCTGGTCGTCGAGGGCGACCGCAGCCGTGCTGGGGAACGGGACGTCGAGCTCGCCGACGAGCCGCGTCGCAAGGCCGAAGCGGCGCGCGGTCGCGTGCTCCTTCAGCACGGCGTCCACGCCCTCGGGAGTCTGCGCGTAGCTGTACGCGGTCCGCCTCTGGACGGGCACTCCCGCCCCCTCGCAGTAGTCGAGCAGCCAGCGGAAGCCCGCGAGGTTCGCCGCGACGTAGGCCTCGGTCACGGCGGGGATGTTGCGGCCGGCGATCAGGGAGAGGTGGGCTCCCTGCAGGAGGCTCAGCTTAGCGGTCGTGTTCCCGGTGGCGACCGCGCCGACCTCGCGCGCCTCGAGCACCAGCACGCGCCGGCCGGTCCGCTGCAGCAGGAGCGCGGTGACCAGACCGGTGAGACCGGCCCCGACCACCACGTCGTCGTAGTGCGCACCGGGGGCGAACTCGTCGGAGGGGATCGGAGCAGCGGCCGCCCGCCACAGGGATCGGGGCGGCGGCGCGGACGTGGTCGCGGCCTCTGGAGTCATCGGGAGTCCCTCCGCTCGGGGGCCGAGCGGCCCGCGAGCGACGCTACGCGGCGCCTCCGGGAGCGTCACGGTGTTGACACACCGCGGGCGGAGGACTCAGAGCCAGCCCCAGCGCTTGAACAGGCGGTGCAGCACCACGCTCGAGGCGAGCATCGCCGCGAGCGCCGCCGGGTACCCCCACGCCACGTGCAGCTCGGGCATCACGTCGAAGTTCATGCCGTAGATGCTCGAGATCATGGTCGGCGCGAAGAAGATGGCCGCCCATGCGGAGATCCGCTTGACCTCGTCGTTCTGCTGGTTGCCCACCTCCGCGAGCTTCTTCATGTCCTCGTTCTGGCGCTGGGCGACGAGGGTCGCGTTCACCGCCAGGATCTCCCGCAGCGTGGTGCGGAAGCCGTCGACCCGTTCGGTGACGAGCGCGACGTGGTCGGCGACGTCGCGGATGTAGCGGCGCAGCTCCACATCCGACTGGAACACCTCGAAGTCGGTGACGAGGCGCCCGAGCATGCCGGTCAGGGGAGCGACCGCGCGCTGGAAGTCCAGCACCTCCTGGCTCAGCTCGTAGATGCGGCGGGACACGGCCGGGTCGCCCTCGAAGACCTGCGCCTCGATCTCGTCGATGTCGTTCTCGAGGCCGGCGACGACGGGCGAGTACTGGTCCACGACGGCGTCGAGGATCGCGTACAGCACGGCGACGGGGCCGACGCGCAGCAGCTCCGGATCCGCCTCCATCCGCCGCCGAACCAGCGAGAGGTCCGGCTTCTCGGAGTGGCGGACCGTGACGACGAAGTTCGACCCCACGAACAGGTGGAGCTCGCCGAAGTCGACCTCCTCGCGCTGGTCGGAGTAGCTGGCGGCGCGCAGCACCACGAACATGTCGCTGCCGTACCGCTCGAGCTTCGGCCTCTGGTGCGCGCTGATCGCGTCCTCGAGGGCGAGCGGGTGCATCGAGAACTCGTCCTCGAGCGCGGCGAGCTCGGCCGCGTTCGGCCGGTACAGCCCGATCCACGCCATCGCGTCGGGCAGCTTCTGCAGGGCGGCGAGCGCCTCCGGGATGCTGCCGGGTGAGACGACCCGGCGGCCGTCCTGGTAGATCGCGTTGTCGACCGTGCTGGTGCGCGCCGGCTCGTCGTCCGGGCGCAGACGCTGGATGGGCGCGGTGTCCTCGGCGGCGGCGCGGGTGCGCGAGCCCAGACCCAGGATCGTCGCGGGGACGCGGGGCAGCTTCACGACCATCTCCTCTGCTCGACCGACGCCCTATTGTGCACCTCCCGGTGAACGGGAGGTGTCGGCTGCGCCGCCGGTGTCGGAGGGCCTCACTAGCCTGGAGTCGCTCCCCCGGACGACGCAGAGGAAGGACGACCGTGAAGCTGCTGCACACCTCGGACTGGCACATCGGCCGCACCTTCCACGGGCACTCCACGACGGCGGCGCTCGCGACCGTGCTCGAGGCCCTGGTCGAGACGGTGCGGGCCGAGCGCGTGGACGCGGTGCTGATCGCCGGCGACGTCTTCGACTCCGCCGTGCCCGCCGCGGAGCACTACACGCTCCTCACCCGCACGCTCGAGGCGATCCGCGCGGCCGGCGCCGAGGTCGTCCTGACCAGCGGCAACCACGACTCCCCCGCCCGGCTCGGCTTCCAGGCCGGGCTCCTGCGCGGGGCGGGCGTGCACGTCCTCACCGACCCCGAGGCGTACGCCGAGCCGGTCGTGCTGCGCGACGCGTCCGGCCTCGAGGTCGGAGTCCACGGCATCCCCTACCTCGAGCCCGCCCTCTACCGCCACCGGCACCCGGAGGAGCAGCTGCGCCGCCACGAGGACGTGCTCGCCTTCGCGATGGGGCGGGTGCAGGCCGCCGCCGAGGCGGCGGGTCGTCCCTGGGTCGTGCTCGCGCACTGCTTCGCGGTCGGAGCCCCGGCCGCGGTCCTCGAGCGCGACATCACGGCGGGCGGGCTCGACTACGTCTCGGTCGAGCACTTCGCCGCGGCCGACTACGCGGCGCTCGGGCACGTCCACGGGCGCGCCGAGCTGCTGCCGGGCGTGCGCTACTCCGGAGCGCCGCTGCACTACTCGTTCGGCGAGGCGTCGAAGCCGCGCGGCGCCTGGCTGGTGACGATCGGGCCCGGGGGGCTCGAGGGCGTCGAGTGGTCGCCGCTCCCCGTGCCGAGGAGGCTCAGTGTGATCGAGGGCGAGCTCGAGCAGCTGCTGCGCGATCCCTCCCTGGCGGAGGTGGAGGGCGACTGGGTCTCGGCGGTGCTCACCGATCCGGTGCGCCCACTCGACGCGATGGCGCGCCTGCAGTCGCGCTTCCCCGGCTGCGCGACGCTCGAGCACTGGCCCCCGCACGCCGCGGCCGAGCCGCGCGCCTACGCCGAGCGGATCCGCGGGCGGAGCGACGTGGAGGTCGTCGACGACTTCCTCGCCCACGTCCGCGGCGGCCACGGCGCCACGGAGACCGAGCGCGCCCTCACCCTCGACGCGCTCGCAGCCGTCGAGGCCGAGGCTCTGCGGTGAGGATCCGCCGACTCGCCTTCGCCGGGCTCGGACCCTTCCGCGCCGAGCAGTGCGTCGACTTCGACCGACTCGAGGACGTGGGCGTGTACCTCATCGCCGGGCGCACCGGAGCGGGCAAGTCGACGATCCTGGACGCGATCGCGTTCGCGCTCTACGGCTCGGTCCCCCGCTTCGACGGCACCGCCTCGCGCCTCCGGAGCGACCACAGCGGCCCCGAGGACGAGACGTTCGCCGAGCTCGAGTTCGAGGCGGCGGGGCGGGTCTACCGCGTCCGGCGCTCGCCCGAGTACGAGCGGCCGAAGCGGCGCGGCACCGGCACGACGACCCAGCCGGCGAAGGTCGAGCTGCTGGAGCGGGTCGACGGCTCCTGGGTCGGGCTCTCGTCGAGCGCGAAGGAGGTGGGCGCCGACATCGGCCGGATCGTCGGCCTGACGAAGGACCAGTTCCTCCAGGTGATCCTGCTGGCGCAGAACCGCTTCCACGAGTTCCTGCTCGCGAAGAACGACGACCGGCAGCGGCTCCTGCGCACGCTCTTCGCGACCGAGCGCTTCGATCTGCTCCGCCGCCGCCTGCTCGAGCAGCGCGATGCCGGCGCCGTCGGGCTCGAGGAGGAGCGCGCGGCCGTGACCGCGCTCGCGGACGAGGCCGTCCGGCTCCTGGACGACGAGGCCGAGCCGCCCCTGCCGGACGCCGCCTGGTTCGCCGGGCTGCCGGCGCGGCTCGCCGCTCCGCTCGAGGCCGCCCGGGCCGGCGCCGCCTCGGCCGACGCGGCGCACGAGGCCGCGGGCACTGCTCTCGACGAGGCCCGGCGCATCGCCCGGGGGCAGGAGCGGCGCCGGCGCGCTCTCATCGAGGCGGAGGAGCTCGCGGTCGCCGAGGCGCACGTCGAGCAGCAGCGGGCCGGGATCGAGCGTGCGCGCCGGGCCGACGGCGTGCTGCCGCTGCTCCGCTCGGCCCGGGCAGCCGCCGAGAAGGAGCGGGCCGCCCGACAGCAGCGCGACCTCGCCGCCGACGCCTACGGGGACTCGTCTGCGGGCTCGGCCGCCGAGACGGCCGAACGGCTCGCCGCCGTCCTCGGCGCCCTCGCCGAGGCGCTGGCCGACGAGCGCCGACTCCCCGACGCGGAGCGCTCCGCCGAGCGGTCCGCGCGCGCCGAGCAGGCGGCGGCGACCGCGCTCGCCGGGATCGAGGCGGAGCTGCGCGGGCTGCCCACCCGGGTCGACGCGCTCGCCGCCGAGGAGGAGTCCCTCGCCGACGAGGCCGCCGCCGTCCCCGCGCGCGTCGACGAGCTCGCCGTGCTCGAGCGGAGGATCGCCGCAGCCCTCGAGCGCGATCTCACCGCGGCGAGCCTGCAGCGGCTCCGCACGGCCTACGCGGATGCGGCGCGCGTCCACGGCGAGCGCGCCGCGGAGCAGTCCGCCCTGATCGCGCGCCGGTTCGCCGGTTTCGCCGGGGAGCTCGCCGAGCGGCTGGAGCCGGGCGAGCCCTGCCCGGTCTGCGGCTCGTGCGAGCACCCCCGCCCGGCCGAGCACGACGGCCCGACGACGGTCGGCACCGACGACCTCGACCGGGCCCGCGCCGCGGTGGAGCGCGCCGCCGCCGCCCTCGACGGCGCCCGCGAGCGCGAGGGTGCCGCGGCCCTGGCTCTGGCGGCGCTGAAGGAGCGGGTGGGCGGGGACGCGGACCCGGAGTCGCTCCGCCCGGCGCACGAGGAGCGGCTCGCCTCGGCCCGCGCGGCGGCCGCCCGCACCGAGGAGCTCCGGCGTGAGCGCACCCGGCTGCGCTCCCGGATCGACGCTCTCACGACCGGACGGGACGCCGCTCGCGAGGAGCACCGCACCCGCGCCGACGAGTCCGCCCTCGCCGCCGAAGCGCTGCGGGTGCTGCAGGAGCGCGTCGAGGCCTCCCGTGACGGCGCGACGAGTGTCGCCTCACGGGTCGAGCAGCTGAGCGCCCAGCGCCGCCGGGCCGTCGCCCTGGTCGAGGCCGAGGAGGCGGCCGTCTCGCGGGCCGAGGCCGCCGCCGCCGCCCGGGAGGAGCTCGCCGAGGTCCTCGGCGAGCGCGGCTTCGCGACCGCCGAGGAGGCCGAGTCGGCCGCGCTGGCGAGCGGGGACCGGGCGCGGGCCGAGGCCGTCGTCGCCGAGCACGAGCGGCGGCGGAGCGCGACGGAGGCGGTGCTGTCCGACCCGGAGCTCCGCGAGCTGCCGGGCACGGCCGTCGACGTCGCCGCCGCTGAGGAGCGCTCGCGCGAGGCCTCCGCCCGTCGCGACGAGGCGCGAGCCCGCCTCTCCGTGCTCGAGCACCGCTCGGAGCGCCTGGCCGAGCTCGCCACGAAGGCCGCGGCCCGCCTCACCGTCCTGGGTGAGCGCCTCCGCCGCCACGAGGAGCTGCGCGCACTGGCCGAGACCGTCTCCGGCCGAGGGCAGAACACGCGCCGGATGGACCTCGAGGCCTTCGCCCTCGCCGGACGCCTGGAGGAGATCGTGACCGCGGCGAACCTCCGCCTCGACGCGATGACCAGCGGCCGCTACGCCCTCGCCCACGACGACTCGCTCGCCTACCGCGGTGCCGCCTCCGGCCTCGGGATCGACGTGCTCGACGCTTTCACCGGCGTCCGCCGGCAGCCCGCCTCGCTGTCGGGCGGCGAGACGTTCCTGGCCTCGCTCGCCCTCGCCCTCGGCCTCGCCGACGTGGTGACGGCGCAGTCCGGCGGCATCTCACTCGAGACCATGTTCATCGACGAGGGCTTCGGCTCGCTCGACGCCGAGACGCTCGAGACGGCGCTCGGCACGCTCGACGAGCTGCGGTCGGGCGGGCGGACGATCGGCCTGATCAGCCACGTCGACGCGATGCGCGAGCGGCTGCCGATCGGCCTCCGCGTCGCGGTGGGGCCGCGCGGGGACTCGACGATCCTCACCGGCTGAGCGGGCGCACCGGAGCGCCGGGGTGACGAGGCCCCGCGCCCGCTGCGTCGGCTCGGAATGCAGGAGCGAGCGCGCCCGCGCCCGCTGCTAGGGTCGTGCGCAGTGACACGGGGTGCCCGCCAGGGCTGAGAGAAGACCCGTTGAACCTGATCTAGTTCGTACTAGCGAAGGGATGTCGCGAATGAGCATTCGCACGCCTGTCCACCCGACCCTCCCCGCCGACACGGCGCCCGACCGGGCGTCCGTGGGCCGCGATCTCGCCGAGCTCCGTGCCGCCGGACCGCTGGTGCAGTGCATCACGAACGCGGTCGTCACCGGCTTCACCGCCAACAGCCTGCTGGCCCTCGGCGCCAGCCCGGCGATGTGCGACCTGCCCGGCGAGGCGGGCGTCTTCGCGGGCCTGGCCTCCGCCGTGCTCGTCAACCTCGGCACGCCCGGAGCGGAGCAGCGCGAGGGTGCTCGCGAGGCGGTCGCCGCAGCCGGCCGCGCCGGCACTCCGTGGGTGCTCGATCCGGTCGCCGTCGGCCCGCTGCCCGTGCGCACCGCTCTGGCTGTGGAGCTGCTCGAGGCGCGGCCCGCGATCATCCGCGGCAACGCCTCCGAGATCCTCGCCCTCGCGGGAGCCGGTGCGGGCGGCCGCGGCGTGGACGCCGTCGACACCGCCGAGCAGGCGCTCGACTCCGCCCGCGTCCTCGCCCGCCGCATCGGCGGCGTGGTCGCCGTCTCCGGAGCGGTCGACCTCGTCACCGACGGCGAGCGGGTCGTCCGGGTCACCGGCGGCCACCCGCTGCTGACCCGCGTGACCGGCGGAGGCTGCGCGCTCGGCGCCGTGATGGCGGCTTTCCTCGGCGCGGGCGCCCGCCCGCTGGACGCTGCCGTCAGCGCCTCCGCGGTCTGGGGCCTGGCCGCCGAGCGTGCCGCTGCGGCGAGCAGCGGTCCCGGGTCCTTCGCGGTCGGCCTCCTCGACGCCCTCGCTGCCCTCCAGCCGGCCGACGCCGAGGCCGGGGCGCGGATCGCATGAGCCTCGACCTCTCGCTCTACCTCGTCACGGACACCGCCCAGTGCGGCCCGCGCGGCGTACCCGCCGTGGTCGCCGCCGCCGTCGGGGGCGGGGTGACGACCGTGCAGATCCGCGATCACGACGCCTCCGCCGCGGAGCTCGTCGCCCTGACCCGGGCCGTCGCCGCCGTCCTCGACGAGCGGACGACCCTGCTGATCGACGACCGCGTCGACGTCGCCCTCGCCGCCCGCCTCGCGGGCGCCCGCGTCCACGGCGTCCACCTCGGGCAGGCCGACCTGCCCGTCACCGCCGCCCGCTCGCTGCTCGGTCCCGACGCGGTGATCGGGCTCACCGCGAACACCCCCGAGCACCTCGCCGCCGTCCGCGCCCTGCCCGCGGGGACGGTCGACTACCTCGGCGTCGGCGTCATCCGGCCCACCGCGACCAAGCCCGACCACCCCGCTCCCCTCGGTGTCGACGGGTTCGCCGCCCTCGCTGCGGCCACGGCGCTGCCCTGCGTCGCCATCGGCGGAGTCGGAGCCGCGGACGCGGGCCCCCTCCGCCACGCCGGCGCGGCCGGACTCGCGGTCGTGTCGGCGATCTGCACGGCCGCCGACCCCGCGGCGGCCGCACGTCTGATCCGAGCGGAGTGGGACCGGTGACCACCCGCGCCCGCATCCCCCGGGTCCTGAGCATCGCCGGCACCGATCCGACCGGCGGCGCCGGCGTGCAGGCCGACCTCAAGTCGATCGGCGCGCTCGGTGGCTACGGCATGGCGGTCGTCACTGCGCTCGTCGCGCAGAACACGCACGGCGTCCGCTCCGTGCATCTGCCGCCCGCCGCGTTCCTCCGCGAGCAGCTCGACGCGGTCAGCGACGACGTCACGATCGACGCGGTGAAGATCGGGATGCTCGCCACGGCCGAGTACGCCGGAGTCGTCTCCGAGTGGCTCGACGAGGTCCGGCCGCCCGTCGTGGTCGTGGATCCGGTGATGGTCGCGACCAGCGGGCACCGGCTGCTCGCTCCCGAGGCGGAGGACGCCGTGCGCGATCTGCTCCGCCGCGCCGACCTGGTGACGCCGAACCTCCCCGAGCTGGGCGTGCTCGCCGGAGAGCCGACCGCCTCCGACTGGCCGGCCGCGCTCGCGCAGGGAGCGGCGCTCGCCCGCGCCCTCGACGCCGCCGTGCTGGTGAAGGGCGGCCACCTCGACGGCCCCGCCACCCCGGACGCGATCGTCACCCCCGACGGCCTCGTGCGCGAGGTCCCCGGCGAACGCGTCGCCACCTCGAACACGCACGGCACCGGGTGCTCGCTCTCGTCCGCGATGGCGACGCTCCTGGCCGGGCGCGACGCCTCCTCCGACGCCCTGGTCGAGGCGCTGACGGAGGCCAAGGAGTGGTTGACCGGCGCCCTGCGCGCCGCCGACGCTCTCGAGGTCGGCACCGGCAACGGCCCGATCGACCACTTCCACCGGCAACGTCCCCCGGCGTTCTGCGCGGACGTCTGGGAGCGGACGCGGACGCTCCGCGACGAGATCGACGCGCTCCCGTTCGTGCGGGCCCTCGGCGACGGCTCCCTCGGGCGCGAGGACTTCGAGTGGTACCTCGAGCAGGACGCTCTCTACCTCACCGAGTACGCCCGTGTCCTGGCCGTGGCGGCGCAGCGTGCGCCGACCACCGCGGAGCAGGTCTTCTGGGCCGAGGGCTCGGCGTCCGCCCTCGCTGCGGAGGCGCAGCTGCACCGCGACCGGCTCGGGACCAGGGACTCGGCTCCGGCGCCCGTGACCCGCGGCTACACGGATCACCTGCTCGCGGTCGCCTCGCGCGGCGGCTACGGCGAGATCGTCGCCGCCCTGCTCCCCTGCTTCTGGCTCTACGCCGACGTCGGGACGCGCCTCGCCGCCTCGGGGCACCCCGAGCACCCCTACGCGGACTGGCTGCTCACCTACGGCGACCCGGTCTTCGCGGCCGCCACCGAGCGGGCGATCGCGATCACGGAGCAGGCCGCGCGGGACGCCTCGCCGAGGGACCGCGCCGCGATGAGGGACGCGTTCCTGCGGTCCAGCCTGTTCGAGAGGGACTTCTTCGCCGCACCCCTCGCGCGGGCCGACTGAGCGCTCTCAGCCGGCCCGGTCGGGCGTGCTCAGCCGATCGCCTCGCGCAGGACGTGCATGAGGGCGTCGAGCTGCACGGTGTCGGCGGAGGCCGTCTCGGCGTCCGCGCCGTCGAGCGCGCGGGCGGCGAGACCGGCCTTGGCGTCGATCAGCTCCGCGATCTTCGCGTCGATCGTGTGCGCCGCGATGATCCGCCACGCCGTCACCGGCTCCTCCTGGCCGATGCGGTGCACGCGGTCGATCGCCTGCGTCTGCTCGGCCGAGGTCCACGACAGCTCGGCGAGCACCACGTTGGACGAGGCCTGCAGGTTCACGCCGACACCCGCCGCGGTGAGCGAGCAGACGGCGACCGACACGTCGGGGTCCTCGTTGAAGGCGTCGATCTGCGTCTGGCGGAACGCCGCGGTCTGGTCGCCCCGGATGGAGACGGACGTCAGCTCGCGCTTCTCGAAGGTGTCCTCCGCCTGGTCCATCACGTCGATGTGCTTCGCGAAGAAGACGACCTTGCCCACCGAGCGGGCCAGCTGCGAGGCGTAGTCGGCGGCCAGCGCCGCCTTGGCCTGGCCGATCCGGCGCACCATGGTGAAGACGTTCTCGCCGGTCTTGGCCGACTTCGACTCCTCGAGCTCGCTCTGCGCCACGATGCGGATGAACCGCTCGCGCTCGTCGTCGTCGAGCTCGTGGGTGATCGAGGCGGTGACCGCCCTGAAGCGCTGCAGCATGCGGGCGCCGAGCTCGCGCTCGGCCTTCTGGATGGAGCGGCCGAGGTCGTCGTCCAGCTCGACGGGCAGGTCGACGATCCGCTTCGACGGCAGGTCGGCGGCGACGTCGATCTTCTTGCGCCGGACGATGCCGAGGTCGATCACGGCCTCGCGCGCCTCCGGGTAGAAGCCCGTGTCGGCGGGGGTGAGGCCCGTCTCCTCGAGGCGGCCCATCAGCTCCGGGCCCGGCTTGGTCTCGTCGATCCAGCCGAGGAAGCGCCAGATGGCGCGGAAGTCGTCGACGTCGTTGATCAGCGGGGTGCCGGTCAGTGCGATCATCAGCGGATCGTGCCCCGGCGTCGTCTCGCGGATCCTCGACGCCAGCGCGAGCACGCTCTGCGAGCGCTGCGAGCGGAGGTTCTTGATGAAGTGCGCCTCGTCGACGACCATGCCGCGGAAGCCGAGGCTCCCGAGCCAGCCGATGTGCCGGTCGAGGATGTCGTAGTTGACGATGACCACGTCGGCGAACGCGTCGAGCGTGCCGCCGTCTCCGTGGATGACCGTGGCGCGCCGCTGCGGCGTCCAGTGCTCGACCTCGCGCGCCCAGTTCATCTTGACCACGTTCGGCACCACCGCGAGCAGCGGGTACGCCCCGACCACCGAGGCGGCGAGGAGGCTCTGCGCGGTCTTGCCCAGACCCGGCTCGTCGGCGAGCAGGAAGCTGCGGTGGCCCTCGCGGGCGCTCTCGATGAAGCGCGCCTGGTGCGGCATCAGCTCGCGGCCTCGCGGGGAGACCCGGTCGAGCTTCGGCGGCTCCGGGAGCTCCATGCTCGCGGCCCGTCCGCCCGCTCCGTACTCGAACGCCTTGAAGAGCGGCCCGAGCAGCTCCCAGTCGTCGAGCCGGCGGCGCGGCGCCGGAGCCGCGGCCTCGGCGATCGAGAAGTCCGGCGGGAGGAAGGGGTTCGCCAGCTGGCGGGCGCGCACCGACTGCGGCACGACCTGGTTGACCGGCACCTCGGGCTTGGGCTCCGGCTCGGTCACGATCAGCAGCTCGTCGGGGCTGAGCTCCGCGCCCGCCTCGAGCAGCCAGTCCCGGCGGAGCTTCTGCGCGGCCGCCGTGACGCCGGCCTCCGATTCGAGCAGCGCGATCAGGCTGGTGTCGCGGGCGGCCGTCTTGGCCAGGATCGTGGCGATGCCGTCGAGGCGCTTCATCTCCTCGGCGCGCTGCGCGTCGCTGAGCGAGGGATCGACCTTGACCCGCTTGCGCTCCTCGCGCATCAGGAGGGCGATCACCAGGAACTTCGTCCGGTTGGTCGGCCCGACCTTGCCGGTCTGGGCCTTCGCCTCCACCTCGCGGACGCGGCGGGCGAGGATCGGGATGATCCCCGCGTTGTCCACCCCGCGCGAGCGCGATCGGGGTCGGCTCCCGGCGGCGTTCGACGCTCGTCGCGTCTGACCGGACTGACGCTGGCCGCTGCGAGCCATGCTCCTCCTCGATGTGTGACGGGGGGCGGAGGAGGGGTTCCCGCGCGCTGCCGTCGCCGTGCATCCGCCGGATCGCCTCCGGAGAGGCGTCGGGCGTCGGTGCATCCGGTGGCCGTCGGGAGCTCCGAGCAACGGGTCTGGGACCCGGTCGCAGCATCCCCGGCGTGCGGGTGCGCCGTCAGTCTACTCCTCGGCGCGCTTCGGGCGGCGCTGCGCCGCGCGGACGGTCGCGCTGGTCGTCATTCCGGGGTCGGGACGCGGATGACGAGGCCCGCCGCCACGAAGACGCCGACCGCGGCGAGGCTCAGCGAGGACCAGATCGCGTTCGGGAACGCGAACGGCAGCACCGGGTTCCACAGCACGAGCACCGGCACGAGCCCGATCAGCCAGAGGAGCACGCGCGCCTGGATCGCGAACCAGCCGATGACCGCCGCGAGGATCGCGACCGGGTAGCGGATGAAGTCGTAGGCGTCGGAGCCGACGAGGGCGAGCCCGGCCAGCAGCACGATCGCGCCGAGGATCCCGGGCGCCAGCGCCATGCGGGCGCGGTCGCGCGAGGGGTAGCGGGCGGCGGTCGCGCGGGACGGCTTGCGGGTGCTCACCCCTCGATCGTAGGCGTCCGGATACCCCGCCCGGGTACTGCCCGCGGCGCGTAGGCTTGAGGAGTGATCGAGGACCTGAAGAAGCGCTCGCTGCACCGTGCCCGGATCCTGGGCGGCCAGATGCGCGGCCTCGAGCGGATGATCGAGAACGAGGACTACTGCGTCGACATCGTCACGCAGTCCCTCGCGATCCAGAAGTCGCTCGGCTCGCTGAACAAGCTCATCGTCGAGAACCACCTCCGCACGCACATCACCGCGATGTTCGAGGAGGGCGGAGACGCCCGCGAGGCGGCGATCGCCGAGCTCGTGAAGATCTTCGAGCTCTCCAACAACCGCTCGTGACCGCCGACCTCGTCGCCGCGGCGCGGGAGCGGCCGCTGCTGCTCGACGGGGGCCTGGGCACGGAGCTGGAGGAGCAGGGCGCCGCAGTGGACTCCTCGCTGTGGAGCGCCCGGGTCCTGCTGGAGGAGCCCGGCCGCGTCGTCGCCGCGCACCGCGCCTTCGCCGAGGCGGGCGCCCGGGTCGCGGTGACCGCGAGCTACCAGGTGTCCGCGAGCGGATTCGCGGCCGCGGGCCTGCCCCCGGGCCTCGTCGAGCGCGCCCTCCGGGAGAGCGTCGACCTGGCCCGGCGCGCGCAGAGCGGCTGGGTCGCCGCTTCCGTCGGTCCCTACGGCGCGAGCCTCGGCGACGGCTCCGAGTACCGAGGCGACGACGACCTCACCGTCGGCGAGCTCGCCGCCTGGCACCGCCCGCGCCTGGAGGCCCTGGCCGCGGCCGGGCCCGACCTGCTCGCCGTCGAGACGATCCCGTCGGTGCGGGAGGTGCGGGCCGTCGTGGAGGCCCTCGCCGGCTCCTCGGTCCCCGCCTGGATCTGCGTGAGCGGCCGTTCGGGACGCACCGCGGCCGGCGAGCCGCTGGCCGAGGCGTTCGCCGTCGCCGCCGCCTCCGGCGAGGTGGTCGGCGTGGGAGTGAACTGCTGCCCGCCCGGCGACGTCGCCGAGGCGGTCCGCATCGCCCGCTCCGTCACCGGCAAGCTGGTCGTCGTGTACCCGAACAGCGGCGAGGAGTGGGACGCCGTCGAGCGCCGCTGGACGGGCGACGCGGCCTTCGATCCCGCGCTGGTCGCCTCCTGGCGCGCAGCGGGGGCGGACCTGATCGGCGGCTGCTGCCGCGTGGGGCCTGCGGCGATCGCCGCTCTCGGCCGCAGCCTGGAGGAGGAGTCGTGACCAATCTGAGAGCCGTGCGCGGCGACCTCACCCGCGAGCACGTCGACGCGATCGTGAACGCAGCGAACTCGTCCCTCCTCGGTGGAGGCGGCGTCGACGGCGCGATCCACCGCGCGGGCGGCCCGGAGATCCTCGTCGAGTGCCGTCGGCTCCGCGAGACAGAGCTGCCCGACGGCCTTCCCGCCGGCTCCGCGGTCGCCACGACCGCCGGCCGCCTCCCGGCCCGCTGGGTCGTGCACACCGTCGGTCCGGTCCACTCGAGGTCGGAGGACCGCAGCGCCGTCCTCGCCTCGGCCTACCGCGAGTCGGTGCGCACGGCCGTCGGTCTCGGTGCGCGGACCCTCGCCTTCCCGGCGGTCTCGGCGGGCGTCTACGGCTGGCCGATGGACGACGCAGCGCGCATCGCCGTGGAGTCGGTCCGCGCGGAGACCGCCGACGGCGCCCTCGACGAGGTCCGGTTCGTCCTCTTCTCCGCGGACGCCCTCGCGGCCTTCGAGGCCGCCCTGGCGGCGGAATGACGGAGGGGGAGCCGACCCTGCGGTCGACTCCCCCTCCACGGTGCTGCGCTAGGCCGTCTTCGGCCGTGCGAACTCGTCGTAGGGCAGCGTGATCGGGCGGGTCCTCGGAGGCATCCGCACGACCGCCTCGAGCGCCGGGCCCAGAGCCTCGCGCCAGGCGCGGTAGCCGTCCTCGTTGAGGTGCAGGCCGTCCGGCGAGTACTGCTCGAGCAGCCCGCCGTCCTCGCCCGCGAGCACCGGCCACAGGTCGAGGTAGCCCGCGTGCGCCGTGGGCGCGAACTGCCACAGGTGGCGGTTGATCTCGCGGATCTGCGGCGCGAACTCGTGCCCGCGCGGCAGGACCGAGGTCACCAGGATGCGCACGTCCGGCAGGTCGCGCCGGAAGGTGGCGACGATCGTCTCGATGTTGCGCACGACGTGCTCCGTCGTGCGGTGCCAGGCGAGGTCGTTGGTGCCGATCAGCAGCACCACCGTGTCCGGCTCCTGCGCGACCAGCTCGGCGAGCCTCGCGACGACGTCCGCCGTGGTGGCCCCTCCGACCCCTTCGTCGACGACCGTCGACTCCGTCAGCCACTCGCCCCAGGCTCCCGCCTGGATGATGCTGTCCCCGATGAAGAGGACCTTCCCCAGCTGGAGTCCGCGCCCCGCGTCCGTACTCGACCGTTCGCTCATCGTGCTCCTCTCGTCGGCGTCCCGGGCGGTCTCGCCGCCGCCGGACCCCTCCATTGTCACCGCTGCACCCGGCGCCCGCCAGGGGAGCGCTCGTCGCCGGAGTCCGGCAGGTCGGCCGCGGTGGCCGTGATGCGGTTGGCCATGCCGTTGAAGATGATGCCGTGGAAGGGCAGGATCGCGAACCAGTAGAGCCGGCCCGCGAGGCCCTGCGGGAAGAACACCGCGCGCTGCGTGTAGACCGAGCCGCCGTCTCCGGAGGGCTCGGCGCGCATCTCGAGCCAGGCCCCGCCGGGCACCTTCATCTCGGCGCGCAGGCGCAGGAGCTTCGGCCGCTCGATCTCCTCGACGCGCCAGAAGTCGAGGGCGTCGCCGGCGTGCAGGCGCGCGGAGTCGCGGCGCCCGCGCTGCAGGCCCACTCCCCCGACGAGGCGGTCCATCCAGCCGCGGATCACCCACGCGAGCGGGAAGGAGTACCAGCCGTTGGTGCCGCCGATGCCCTCGATGACGCGCCAGAGCTTGGCCGGGTCGGCGTGGGTGCGGCGCTCCTTGAGGTCCACGTAGACCGTGTGGCCGGCCCACTCCGGGTCGCTCGGCAGCGGGTCGCTGGGAGCGCCGACGACCTCCGCGTTCTGCCAGCTCGTCTCGATCTCGCCGGCCTGCATCTTGCCCAGCGCGAGGCGGACCGCGCGGCGGTAGGAGGTCAGCCCGCCCTCGGGATCGGGGATGAGCGCGCGGATGTCCTGCTCGTGCACGACGCAGTCGTACTGCAGCGAGGCGATGATGGGCACCGCGAGCGAGCGCGGGATCGGCGTGACCAGGTTGACCCACTGCGAGGCCAGCCACGGGGTGAACACCGGCAGGGACGCGATCGGCCGCTGCGGGAGCCCGGCCTCGACCGCGTAGCCGTTCATCATCTGGCCGTAGCGGAGCACGTCGGGCCCGCCGATGTCGAAGGTGCGGTTGAGCGTGGCGTCCTCGAGCGACGCGGAGCCGATCAGGTAGTGCAGCACGTCGCGCACGGCGATCGGCTGGATGAAGTTGCGCACCCACTGCGGCGCGGGCATGTACGGCAGCACATCGGTGAGGTGGCGCACCATCTCGAAGGAGGTCGACCCGGAGCCGATGATCACGCCCGCCTGCAAAGCGATCGTCGGCACTCCCGACTCCATCAGGATCCGGCCCACCTCCGCGCGGGAGCGGAGGTGCTTCGACAGCTCCTGGCCCTCCGGGTGCAGGCCGCCGAGGTAGACGATGCGGCCGACGCCGGCCGACTCCGCGGCCGTGGCGACGTTCTGCGCCGCGCGGCTCTCGACCTCCTCGAAGTGGGCGTGGTCGTTGCCCGAGCCCATCGAGTGGACGAGGTAGTAGAGGACGTCGACGCCCTCGACCGCGGCCTCCAGCGACTCCGGATCGCCGAGATCGCCCTGGGCGACCTCGACCTCCTCCGCCCACGGCACGTCGACCAGCTTGCGCGGGTCGCGCACCAGAACGCGCACCCGGAAGCCCGCCTCGAGGAGGCGCGGCGTCAGTCGGCCGCCGATGTAGCCGGTCGCGCCGGTGACGAGCGCGAGGGGGCGCGCCGAGTCGGAGGGGGTTTCGCTCATGCGGCCACGGTACGCCGATGCCCCTCCCGCCTCTCCCGCTGGTGCGAGCCCGCGGCCCCTGCTAGGCGGCACTCGGCATCCCACTCAGACGATGCCGAGGACCTCGCGCACGCGCAGGACGTCGTGGTTCATCTGGCGGATGAGCGGCTCGACGCCCTCGTAGGCCACCTGGCCGCGGATCCGGCCGACGAAGGACACGTCGACCACGCGGTCGTAGAGGTCGAGGGTGTCGAGGGTCTGGTCCAGCACGTAGGCCTCGACCTGCTTGGGCGGCACTCCGACGAAGGTGGGGTTGCTGCCGACCGAGATCGCGGCGGGATGCGTGACGCCGTCGGTGGTGAGCCGGCCCGCGTAGACCCCGTCGGCCGGGATCAGGCCCTGCGACTCCGGCGAGAGGTTGGCCGTGGGGAACCCGAGCTCGCGCCCGCGCTTCGCCCCGTGCACCACCACTCCGCGGACCACCGGCTCGTGCCCGAGCAGGCGCGTCGCGTGCTCCACGTCGCCCTCGGCCAGAAGCTCGCGGATCCAGGTGGAGGAGACACGGCGGCCGTCCTCGGGCCGCACGTCGTCGATCAGCTCCACCTCGAAGCCGTGCTGCCCGCCGAGCACGCGCAGCAGGTCGACGTCGCCCGCTCCCCGGGCGCCGAAGCGGAAGTCGGAGCCGACGAGGACCACGCGGGCCTCGAGCGCCTCCACCAGCACCTGCTGGACGAACTGCTCGGGCGAGAGCGCCCGGAACTCCTCGTCGAAGGTGAGCAGCAGCGTCGCGTCCACGCCGGTCCCCGCGAGGAGCTCGAGCTTCTGCTCGTTGCCGACCAGGACAGGCGGGCACTTCTCCGGCGCGATCACGCTGAGCGGATTGCGGTCGAAGGTGACGACGACCGCGGCGAGCCCCTGCTCGCGGGCCCGCTCGTGCAGCCGGCCGATGACGGCCCGGTGCCCGGAGTGGACGCCGTCGAACTTGCCGATCGTGACGGCCGAGGGTCCGATCCCGGCCAGGTCGCCGGGGCGGGTCTCGACGCGCATCAGGCGGTCGCCCGGGCCGCGCGCCGCCCCTGCACTCGGAGCCACCAGAGGCCGAGCACGGGCAGGACGAGAGGGATGAGCAGGTAGCCGGCGCCGAAGGCCGCCCACACCGTGGACTGGCGCCCGAACGGGTCGGCGCTGGAGAGCCCGAGCAGCTGCGGCGCGAGGAGGCTCAGAGCGCCGACCACGAGCACGCCCACCAGCTCGAACGTGATGGTCACCCAGGCGACGCGCTGCCAGGCGCGGCCGGGGACGATCAGCGCGACGGTCGCGACGATGTACACGACGGCCGAGAGCGCCGAGAGCGAGAACGCCAGCGGCGCTTCGTCGAAGCGGTCGAGGATCTGGAAGACGGAGCGTCCCGTCGCGGCGAGCGCCAGGATCCCGTAGACGACGACCAGGAGGCTGCCGATCCCGCGCGAGCGGGAGGAACGGGTCGGCTCTCCGCTCCCGGGGGCCGAGGGGACTGAGGGGTCGTGAGCGGCCCGTCCGGACGCATCGCTGGCTGGTTTCGACATCGCACGTCCATGCTAGGCGCTCGCCGGGCCGGGCCCGGTGGCGGGCGGGATCAGGCGTTCTGGAAGAACCAGATCTGGTGCATCCGGTAGACCATGACCGCGATCGAGAGGCAGGCGACGCCCAGGATCACGGTGCTCCAGCGGCTCCGCTCGATGAGCGCCCAGAAGCCGGCCGCGAGCGGCAGGAGCAGCGCCGAGATCAAGTAGATGTAGTACTCCGGCAGGCTCCCCGACGGGCGGTTGCCGACCAGCGGCGACACGATCGCGACCGCCAGCTGGACGATCAGGAGCAGCTCGACGATCGCCGTCGCGCCGACCGAGACGTCGGAGGGGCGGCGGGCGAGCAGCCCGAGCACGAGGCAGAGCAGGCCGGCCGCGACCGCGATCCCCACCTGGAGGATCGTGAACCACTCGATCACGAGGCGGCCGTCCGGAGGTCCTCGGTGGGGAAGTTGACGACGCTCTTGAGCTGGGTGCCGCGCCGCTCGGCGAGGCCGATCAGCCGCTCCCCCGGGCCGACCGCGGCGAGGAGGCCCTTCACGCCCGCGACCGCCTCCGGGGCCGGGATGCGCTTGCCGTTCGCGAGATCGCCCGCCTCCCGGGCGTCGAGGCGCAGCAGCGGGAACAGCTCGCCGGCGACGAGCGTCGGCGGCAGCAGCGCGTCGGGGACGTCCAGCTCCTCGATCTCGCCGGCCTGCGCCACGGAGAAGGGGCCGACCGCGGTGCGCCGCAGCGCGGTCAGGTGGCCGCCGACGCCGAGCGCCGCGCCCAGGTCGCGGGCGAGCGCGCGGATGTAGGTGCCGGAGGAGCAGGTGACGCGCACGTCCAGGTCGAGGAACCCCTCGACCGTGCGGGTCGCCAGGACGGCGAACTCCGAGACGGTCACGGGGCGGGAGGCGAGCACGACCTCCTCGCCGTCGCGGGCGCGGGCGTAGGCGCGGCGGCCGTCGACCTTGATCGCGCTGACGGTGCTGGGGACCTGCTCGATCGCTCCGGTCAGGGCGGCGATCGCATCGGACACCGACTCCGGGGCGAGGGCCGCGACGAGGGCGGGATCCGCCGAGGCGAGCACCTCGCCCTCCTGGTCGTCGGTGGTGGTGGAGGAGCCCAGCCGGATCGTCGCCTCGTACTGCTTGTCGAGGCCGACGAGATAGGTGAGCAGCCGCGTCGAGGGGCCGAGGCCGAGGATCATCAGCCCGGTCGCCATCGGATCCAGCGTCCCTGCGTGGCCGACCTTCCGGGTCCCCGCGCGGCGGCGGGTCCGCGAGACGAGGTCGTGGCTGGTGATGCCGCCGGGCTTGTCCAGCAGGAGGATCCCGTTCGGAGCCGGGGCGGGGGTCTCGAGCACGGGTGCGAGGATACACGGACGGATCGGGAGTACCCCCGGGGTGGAGCCGGACCCCTCTCCCGCCCGTCCTAGGCTGTCCGGATGAGGATCGCAGTACTCGGAGCAGGCGCCGTCGGCGGCACCATCGCCGCCCTTCTCGACCGCGCCGGGCACGACGTCGAAGTCACCGCCCGAGGCGGCCACCTCACCGCGATCCGCCGGTCGGGGATCCGGCTCGACGGGGCGTGGGGCGAGCACACCGCCTGGGTCCGCTGCGGCGAGTCCCTCGACCTGGTGCCCGATCTCGCCTTCGTCTGCACGAAGGCGCAGGACGCCGAGGACGCGCTGCGCACCAACCGCCGCACGGTCGACGGCACCCTCGTCGTCGTCGTCCAGAACGGACTGGACGGACTCACCGCCGCGGCCCGGCAGGTGCGCGACGCCCGGCTCGTGGGCGCTCTCGCCCTGTTCGCCGCGAGCCACCTCGAACCCGGCCGCGTGACCGTCACAGCTCCCGCCACGACCACGCTGGGCGTCCCCGGCCGCCCGGCCGACGACCACGTGCGCCGCGCCGCCGCCGTGCTCGGCGAGGCGGTCCCCACCGCCGTCACCGACGACTTCACCGGTGCGCAGTGGACGAAGCTGCTGATCAACGAGGTCAACGCCCTGCCCGCGATCACCGGGCTCTCGGTCCAGGAGACGATCGACGATCCGGGACTCCGGCGCGTCCTCGCCCGGTCGATGCGCGAGGCGGCCCGGACGGGCCTCGCGTCGGGCGTCCGCTTCGGCTCTCTGCAGGGACTCTCGAACGCTTCCGTCCGCGCCCTCGCCGCCGCTCCCCTGCCCGTGGTCGAGCTGCTCCCCCGACGGATGGCCGCGCGGATGGGCGAGGTGCCGAACCCCGGATCGACGCTGCAGAGCGTCCGTCGCGGAGTGCCGAGTGAGATCGACCACCTGGCCGGGGCCGTGGTCCGCACCGCTCACCGCGGCGGGCGCGAGGCGCCGGTCAACCAGCTGCTGGTCGACCTGGTGCACGAGGTCGAGCGGGCGGGCGCCTTCCTGCCTCCCGCCGAGGTCGTCCGCCGGGCCGGCCTGGTCTGAGGCGGCGGACCGGCGTGCGTCCGGCCGTCACGACGAAGGCCGGCGCGGCCCGATCGACGCGTTCCACCGGGTAGACGCGGCCATGGCCTTCGTTCTGCAGGCGGGCGCTCAGCAGGAGTCGGCGAAGAGGCGCCGGGGCTGCTCCGGATCGCGGATGTCGACGAGGATCCCCGCCAGGCGGCGCGGGTCCGTCGTGGCGCGGTACGCCGCGTCCACCGGGGGCTCCTGCGTGTCGAGGCGGATGCTGGTGCTCCACGCGCCGCGCAGCTCCGGCCGGAGGGCGAACTCGCCGTCGACGAGCAGCACCGCGTCGCGGCCGGCGGTCCGCCAGCGGGCCTGCCGCGCCTCGTCGCGCACCGCGTCGAAGCCCGCGAGGACGAAGCCCGTGCTGCCGCCGAGCGTGAACGGATCGAGCAGCACGCGGCGCAGGAGCTCGTAGTCGTAGCCGGCCGCGTAGGAGCGCTGCTCCTCGGGCACGGTGGGGTCGTCCCGATCGGCGCGGGGGCGTCGGAAGTCGGCGAGGTGCGCGACGATCGCGTCCTTGCCGGCCCGGCGGAGCGCCTCCGCGAGGTCGAGCGCGAACGCCGCGCTCACCGCGGGGTCGTCGCCGTCGATCCCGACCTTCACCCGTCCGCGACCGTAGTTGTGCAGCACCTCCGCCGCGAGAGCGTCGAGCACATCGGCCATCTGCGGAGCCCACCTGGTCATCCGCCCACGATACGCGCCGCCGCCTAGTGTGGGCTGATGCCCTCCTCCGCCCTCGCCGACGCGATCGTCACCTGGTTCTGGACCAGTGCACGGGACCTGCCGTGGCGCCGGGAGGGCTTCCCCGCCTGGGGCACGCTCGTCAGCGAGTTCATGCTGCAGCAGACCCCCGTGGTCCGCGTCGTCCCGCGTCTGGCGGAGTGGCTGGAGCGCTGGCCGACACCCTCCGCACTCGCCGCCGTCCCGCCCGGCGAGGCGGTGCGCGCCTGGCAGTCCCTCGGTTACCCGCGGCGGGCCCTGCGCCTGCACGCCTGCGCGGTGGCGATCGCCGAGGAGCACGGCGACGTGGTCCCCGACGACGTCGACACCCTGCTCGCACTGCCCGGCATCGGCGACTACACCGCGCGCGCCGTCGCCGTGTTCGCCTACGGGAAGCGGCACCCCGTCGTCGACACCAACGTCCGGCGGGTCCTCGCGCGCGCGGTCGACGGAGCGGCGGAGCCCGGCCCGCCCCGCGCGAAGGCCGACCTCGCCGCGATGTCGGCGCTGCTGCCCGAGTCGCTCTCCGAGGCGGCGGCCTTCAACGCCGGCACGATGGAGCTCGGGGCGATCGTCTGCACCGCCCGCGCTCCGCGCTGCGACGAGTGCCCGATCCGCGACCTCTGCCGCTGGCGGGCGGAGGGGTACCCCGAGCACACCGGGCCCGTGAAGCCGAAGCAGAAGCGGTTCGAGGGCTCGGACCGCCAGGTCCGCGGCCTCATCCTCGCCGAGCTGCGTGCCGCGCACGGACCCGTCACGGCAGCCGAGGTGGAGACGCTCTGGCCGGACGCCGACCAGCGCGGTCGCGCTCTGGCCGGGCTTCTCGCCGACGGCCTGGCGACGGGCGGCCCGGAGGACGGCTACCTCCTCCCCGGCTCCTAGACGCCCTTGACCCGCGTCCGCGTCGGAGGAGGCGGGTAGGGTCGGCGCCGTGACCGGTCGCCGCCTCCGCCTCCCCCGCCCCGACGCCGCCGTCGAGCGCGCCCTCGACATCGACCTCGCCCAGGACGTCCAGCGAGCCCTCGCCGCGGTCCGCGTCGAGAACGACCTGCCCGGCCCGTTCCCGCCGGACGCGCTGGCCGAGGCCGAGCACGCGGACGCCGGAGCGGACGACGAGGGCCGCGCCGACCGGACGGATCTCCCCTTCGTGACGATCGACCCGTCCGGCTCGCTCGACCTGGACCAGGCCCTCCACCTGGAGCGCACGCCGGAGGGCGTCGTCCTCCGCTACGCCATCGCTGACGTGCCCGCGGTCGTCCGCACCGGCGGAGCGCTCGACGCCGAGACGCGCCTGCGCGGTCAGACCTACTACCTCCCGGACGGCCGCGTCCCGCTGCACCCCGCGGTCCTCTCCGAGGGGACCGCGTCGCTCCTGCCGGACGAGACCCGTCGAGCGCTGGTCTGGACGCTGACCCTCGACGAGCGGGCGGAGCCGCGCTCGGTGCACCTCGAGCGGGCGCTCGTGCGCAGCGTGGCCCGGCTCGACTACGAGGGCGTGCAGAGAAGCGTCGACGCGGGCGATCCGCACCCCTCGATCGCACTGCTCCCCTGGTTCGGGCGCGAGCGCCTGGCGCGCGAGGCCGAGCGCGGAGGAGCGAGCCTGACGCTGCCCGAGGAGGAGATCGTCGCCGTCGACGGCGGCTACCGGGTCGAGCGCCGCGCTCCCCTGGCCGTCGAGGGCTGGAACGCCCAGGTCTCGCTGCTGACCGGGATGGCGGCCGCGACGATGATGCTCGACGCGGGGGTCGGCATCCTCCGGACCATGCCCGACGCCGACCCTGCGACCGTCACCGCCTTCCGGTCCCGGGCCGCGGCGCTGGGCGTTCCGTGGCCCGAGGAGGAGGCGTACGGCGCCTACCTCCGTCGCCTCGACACCGACGACCCCGCGCAGCTCGCGATCATGTACGCCGCGGCGAGCCTGTTCCGCGGCGCCGGCTACACCGCGTTCGACGGCGCCCCGCCGGAGCACCCCGAGCAGGCGGCCCTCGCCGCGCCGTACGCGCACGTCACCGCGCCGCTGCGGCGCCTGGTGGACCGGTTCGGCCTCGCCGTCTGCCTCGCGGTGTCCCGCGGCGGGACGATCCCGTTGCAGCTGCGCGAGGCGCTGCCCCTGCTCCCGCCTCTCCTCGCCGCGAGCGACCGCCGGGCCGGAGCCGCCTCCCGTGCGGCGACCGCGATCGTCGAGGCCGCCGTCCTGCGCGGTCGCGAAGGAGCCTCCTTCAGCGGGATCGTCGTCTCCGCGGCGCGCACCCGATCCTCGGTCCAGCTGCTCGACCCGGAGATCACGGTCGACCTCCCGGTCCCGCTCACGCCGGGAGCCCGTGTCGTCGTCGTCCTGGAATCGGTCGACGTCGCCACGGGCTCCGCGGTGTTCGGGCTCGGCGCCTAGTCCTCGTCGTCCTCGCGGGGCTTCACGTAGGGGTCGGCCTCGCCGGCGTAGTCCGCCTGAGCGGCGAGGGACTGCACCTGCGAATCCTGGCTGCGCGCGGCGGCGAGCAGGTCCTCGATGTGCTTCGCGTTCTCAGGCACCGCGTCGAGGATGAACTCGAGCGACGGCGTGAGCCGGGACGTGATGTTCCTGCCCACCTCGGTGCGGAGCATGCCCGTGGCGGCCTTGAGGGCCGCGGCCGAATCGGCGCGCTCCTCATCGGTGCCGTAGACCGTGTAGAACACCGAGGCGTGCTGCAGGTCGCCGGTCACCTGGACATCGGTGATGGTGACGAAGCCGAGGCGCGGGTCGCGGAGACCGCGCTCGAGCCGCTTCGCGACGATCACCTGGATACGTTCGGCGAGCTTCCTCGCCCGGGCCGGATCTGCCATGGCTGGTCCTCACATCTCTCTCGGCGAACCGTTCAGCTCGCCATTCAACCACTCCCCGCCCGGACGACCGGTCGCGCGGAGGGGGCCTTGCTTCGTGGGCATGGACGGGGCACTGCGCGTCTGCGACGGCGCGGGTGAGGTGCCTCCTCGCGGCTCCCCGCCCGTGCCTGCGATCGGAGGGAGTGGGGGTCCGCCCCCGAGGACTCGGGGATCGGGGTGGGGAGGCTGAGGGGCTGGATCGGGCACCGACCGTCGCCCCCTGCTCGGGAGACGCCCGCTCAGCGGGCGCACCCACCGAGATCGGTCCACCGCGCCCGGAGGTGCGGAAGCACCCGTTGGAGGGTCCGCGCCTCCGAGACACGATGCGGCCCCGATTCCTCCCGCAGGGAGGGAGGGGACTCCCGATCCCGCACGGGCAGCGCCGTGAGACGCCGGAAGGCCCGGGCGGACCCGGGCCTTCCAGTGGAGCGGATCAGCCTCGCGGCTTCTCCTTCATCTCGATCGTCTCGATCTCGTCGCCGATCTGGATGTCGTTGTACTTTCCGAGACCGATACCGGCCTCGTAGTCCGTACGGACCTCCGTGACGTCGTCCTTGAAGCGACGCAGCGACTCGATGGCCAGGTTGTCCCCGACCACGACGCCGTCACGGATGACGCGCGCCTTCGAGTTGCGGGTGATCGTGCCGGAGCGGACGATGACACCCGCGATGTTGCCGACCTTGGAGGAGCGGAACACCTCGCGGATCTCGGCGACACCGGACTGGACCTCCTCGAACTCGGGCTTGAGCATGCCCGTGAGCGAGTTCTCGACCTCTTCGATCGCGTTGTAGATGACCGAGTAGAAGCGGATGTCCACTCCTTCTCGAGCAGCGCGCTCGCGGGCCTTCGGGTCGGGGCGGACGTTGAAGCCCACGATGATCGCGTTGTCGATCGTCGCGAGGTTGACGTCCGACTCCGTGATCGCACCGACACCGCGGTGGATGATGCGCAGCTGCACCGAGTCGTCGACCTCGATCTTGACGAGCGACTCCTCCAGCGCCTCGACGGCACCGGACACGTCGCCCTTGATGATGAGGTTGAGCGACTCGACCTTGCCCTCCTCGAGAGCACGGGTGAAGTCCTCGAGCGAGATGCGCTTGCGGGCCTTGGCCAGCAGGGCGTTGCGCTGAGCGGCTTCGCGCTTCTCGGCGATCTGACGGGCCGTGCGGTCCTCCTCGGTGACGAGGAAGGTGTCGCCGGCGCGGGGCACGGACGAGAGTCCCTGCACCTGCACCGGACGCGACGGCACGGCTTCGAGGACGGCGTTGCCGTTCTCGTCCGCCATCGCACGGACTCGGCCGTAGGCCGTTCCGGCGACGATCGCGTCTCCGACGCGCAGCGTTCCCGACTGGATGAGCACGGTCGCGACCGCACCGCGTCCCTTGTCGAGCTTCGCCTCGATCGCGACTCCGCGTGCCTCCTTGTTGGGGTTGGCGCGCAGGTCGAGACCGGCGTCCGCGGTGAGCAGCACGGCGTCCAGGAGGTCCTGGATGCCGGTGCCCGCGCGAGCCGACACGTCGACGAACATGACGTCTCCGCCGTACTCCTCGGCGACGAGCCCGAACTCGGTGAGCTGCTGGCGCACCTTGGCGGGGTTGGCGTCGGGCTTGTCCACCTTGTTGACCGCGACCACGATCGGCACGTTGGCCGCCTGGGCGTGGTTCAGCGCCTCGATGGTCTGCGGCATGATGCCGTCGTCCGCCGCGACCACGAGGATCGCGATGTCCGTGACCTGGGCACCGCGGGCTCGCATGGCGGTGAACGCCTCGTGACCCGGGGTGTCGATGAAGGTGATCGGGCGCTCGATGCCCTCGTGCTCCGCGACGACCTGGTACGCACCGATGTGCTGCGTGATGCCGCCCGCCTCGCCGGCGACGACGTTGGCGTTGCGGATCGCGTCGAGCAGGCGCGTCTTTCCGTGGTCGACGTGACCCATGACGGTGACGACGGGGGGACGGATCTCGAGGTCCTCGTCCGTCTCGTCGTCGAGCTCCTGCTCGAGGTCGAGACCGAAGCCCTCGAGGAGCTCCTTGTCCTCGTCCTCGGGCGAGACGACCTGGATCTTGAAGCCGAGCTCGGAGCCGAGCACCTCGAAGGTGGCCTCGTCGAGCGACTCGGTCGCCGTCGCCATCTCGCCGAGGGCGAAGAGGACGGTGACCAGGTTGCCGGGGGGCACCGGCACGCCGGTCATGGCCTCGATCTTGTCGGCGAAGTCGGAGATCGACGCGCCGCGGCGCAGACGGATGACCGTCCTGCCGTCACCGCGGGGGACGCTGACGCCGCCGAGCGACGGAGCCTCCCTGAGCTCGAACTCCTGACGCTTCGTGCGCTTGGACTTCCGGGCCTTGCTCTTGCCGCCGCCGCGACCGAACGCTCCTGCGGTTCCACCGCCGGGGCCGCGACCGCGACCGCCGCCGCCACCGGGACGCGGGGCGAAGCCGCCACCGGCACCGGGAGCGCCGCCGGGGCGCTGGAAGCCGCCGCCGGCCGGACGACCGGCACCGCCGGGACGTCCTGCTCCACCGCCGGGTCCGCCGGGACGCTGGCCGAAGCCGGCGGGGCGCTGGCCCATGCCGGGTCCGCCGGGTCGGGGCGCGCCGGGGCGCGGAGCAGCGGGGCGGGGGATGTTGCCCGGGGTCGGACGCGATCCCATGCCCTGCGAGCTGGCGAAGGGGTTGTTGCCGGGGCGCGGGGCGGCCGGACGCTGTCCCATGCCCTGGTTGCTGGCGAACGGGTTGTTGCCCGGGCGCGGGGTGCCGCCGGGACGGTTGGAGCCGCCCGAGGCGCCGCCGGGGCGCGGGGTGCTCGCGGCGGGAGCCGGACGCGGGGTCACGGGCTTGGGTCCGCCGGGGGTCGGGCCGGACGCCGGCTTCTCGGCGGCGGCCGGAGCCGCGGGGGCCTCGGTCGGAGCCGGAGCGGCGGCCTCAGCGGGCGCGTCCTTGGCGGCCTGGGCGCGCTGAGCGGCCGCAGCCTCCTGGGCTGCCTGAGCCTGCGCCTGGCGCTCGGCGACCGACATCGGCGGTGCCGGCGCCGGAGCGGGCGGCTTGGCCGGGCCGGGCGTCGGCGCGGACGGACGGGCGCCGGAGGGGCGCGGGGCTCCGGAACGGGCTCCGGCGGCGGGGGCGGCCGGGGTCGCCGACGTTCCCGCGGTGGATCCGCCCTGGCCCTGGAGGGCCTGGCGGAGCTTGCGCGCCACCGGGGGTTCGATGCTCGAGGACGGGCCCTTGACGAACTCGCCGAGCTCCTTCAACTTCGCAAGTGCGACCTTGCTATCGACACCCAGTTCGGATGCGATCTCGTGTACGCGTGGTTTTGCCACTTCTCTCCTGTCTTGGGCCTGCACCCAAGACGGGGGCAGGCGTCACGAACGGACGGGTCTCATTTCGAGCCGCTCATCAGTCTTCGCTCATGATCAGTTCACGGGCCGTTCTGCCTGTTCTCTATGGTGTGATCGTGCGCTGCTCCGGGCCCTCCGGTTGAGGGGCCGAGCCGGTCGGATCGTGCGACGTACTGCTCCAGCTCGCTCGCGTCCACGCTCTCGCGTGTCCGGAACGCTCTTCCGAACGCGCGGCGCTTGACCGCGAGCTCGTAGCAGTCGGCTGTGTCGTGGAGCCACGCTCCCCGACCAGGACGGACGGCACGCGGGTCTACCGCGAGGACGTTCGAGTGGAGGACCAGCCTCAGAAGAGAGGCCCGGGGGGCGCGCAGACGGCAGCCGACGCACGTTCTGACGGCTTCCACTCTACTCCCTCCCCTCCGGGACCGCTCCCCCGCACGGCCGATGCTCGGGGATCACTCCCCGTCCATCACCGAATCGGGCTGGATGTCGATCTTCGCGCCGGTCAGCTTGGCGGCGAGGCGGGCGTTCTGGCCCTCCTTGCCGATGGCGAGCGAGAGCTGGTAGTCGGGGACGAGCGCCCGGACGGCCTTCAGGCTCTGGTCGATCACGAACGCGCTGGTCACCTTGGCGGGCGAGAGCGCGCTGGCGACGAAGGTCGGCAGGTCGGAGGAGTAGTCGACGATGTCGATCTTCTCGTTGTTGAGCTCGGCGGTCACCGCGCGCACGCGCTGGCCGAGCTCGCCGATGCAGGCGCCCTTGGCGTTCACGCCGGGCTCGGTCGCGCGCACCGCGATCTTGGTGCGGTGGCCGGCCTCGCGGGCGAGGGAGACGATCTCCACCACGCCGGACGCGATCTCGGGGACCTCGAGTGCGAACAGCTTGCGCACCAGCGACGGGTGGGTGCGGGACACCTGGACCGACGGGCCCTTGGGTCCGCGGCCGACGCTCGTGACGTAGACGCGGATGCGGCGGCCGTGACTGTAGTCCTCGCCGGGCACCTGCTCCTCGGGCGAGAGGATCGCCTCGATGGAGCCGAGGTCCACGTGGATCATCCGCGGGTTGGGGCCCTGCTGGATGACGCCGGCGACGATGTCGCCCTCGCGGCCCTTGAACTCGCCGAGCACGTGCTCGTCGGCGATGTCGCGCAGGCGCTGGTTGATGACCTGCTTCGCGGCGAAGGCGGCGATGCGGCCGAAGTCGCGCGGGGAGTCCTCGGCCTCGCCCACGACGGCGCCCTCCTCGTCGAGCTCGGGCACGAAGACCGAGACGTGACCGGTCTTGCGGTCGAGGTGCACGCGCGCGTCGACGGCGGTGGCCTTGTCGGCGTCGTCGGCCTGGCCGATGTGCTTGAGGTAGGCGGTCAGGATCGCCTGCTCGATGATCTGCACGAGTTCCTCGAAGGGGATCTCGCGCTCGCGCTCCATGAGTCGCAGAACGCTCAGGTCGATGTCCACGGGCGGGCCTTTCTCTCTATTCACTTGGATGCCGCGGTGGTGACCGCGATCGTTCGCCTGTCGGGCTCTCACCCGGATCAGCCCTCAAGGGTACCCGACGCGGCCCGGGGTTCCACCCGCGGATCCTGCCGACGCGGAATGGGCCCCGCCTGCCGCGGGAAGCGGTGGCGGGGCCCTCGGCGTGTCGGGTCTAGGCGCCCAGCCGGGCGAGCGCGTCGGCGACCGGGAGCTGCTCGCGCTCGCCGGACCGGCGGTCCCACAGCTCGACGATCCCGTCGGCCGCTCCACGCCCGGCGATGACGATCACGGGCACGCCGATCAGCTCGGCGTCGCCGAACTTCACGCCGGGCGAGACCTTCGGGCGGTCGTCGACGAGCACGTCGCGGCCGGCGGCCTCGAGGGAGGCGCCGACCGACTCGGCGAGCTCGAGAGCCGCCGCGTCCTTGCCGGTCGCGATCACGTGCACGTCGAACGGCGCGACGTTCGCGGGCCAGAGCAGTCCGCGGTCGTCGTGGGTGGCCTCGGCGATGATGGCGAGGATGCGGGTCACGCCGATGCCGTAGGAGCCCATCGTGACGGTGACGAGCTTCCCGTTCTCGTCGAGGACCTTCAGCCCGAGGACGTCGGCGTACTTGCGGCCGAGCTGGAAGACGTGGCCGATCTCCATGCCGCGGGCGGTCTCGATCGGGCCCGAGCCGTCGGGCGCCTCGTCGCCCGTGCGGACGTCCGCGACCTCGACGGTGGCGTCGCCGTGGAAGTCGCGGCCGGCGACCAGGTCGAGGACGTGCTGCCCGGAGACGTTGGCCCCGGTGATCCAGGCGGTGCCGTCGACCACGCGCGGGTCGAGCAGGTAGCGGACGCCGGTCGCGGACTCCTCGCCCAGGACGGCTCCCTCGGCCGACCAGGGGCCGATGTAGCCCTTGACCAGTCCGGGGTGCTTCGCGAAGTCCTCCGCGGTCGCGGCCTCGACCTCGGCCGGGGCGAAGGCCACCTCGGCGCGCTTGAGGTCGACGTCGCGGTCGCCGGGCAGGCCGACGACCACGAGCTCGCGGGTGCCGTCGAGCGCGGTGAGCGCGAGGACGACGTTCTTCAGCGTGTCCGCGGCGGTCCACGCGCGGCCGTCGGGCCGGGGCTGCGTCGCGTTCGCCAGGTCGACCAGGGTCTGGATGGTCGGGGTGTCGGGCGAGTCGAAGACGCGCGCCTCCGGCAGGCCCTCGACGGGCAGCGCTGCGGGGACGGGCGTGCGGTAGGCCTCGACGTTCGCCGCGTACCCTCCCGCCGACCGGACGAAGGTGTCCTCGCCGACGGGGGTGGGGTGCAGGAACTCCTCGCTCCGCGAGCCGCCCATCGCTCCGGCGTCGGCCTGCACGATCACGTACTCCAGGCCCAGGCGCGCGAAGATCCGCTCGTAGGCGTCGCGCTGGCGCTGGTAGCTCGCGTCGAGCCCGGCGTCGGTGTAGTCGAAGGAGTAGGCGTCCTTCATCGTGAACTCGCGGCCGCGCAGGAGGCCCGCGCGGGGCCGCGCCTCGTCCCGGTACTTGTCCTGGATCTGGTAGATCGACAGGGGGAGGTCCTTATAGGAGGAGTAGAGGTCCTTCACGAGCAGCGTGAAGAACTCCTCGTGCGTGGGAGCCAGCATGTAGTCGGCGTCCTTGCGGTCCTTCAGGCGGAACACGCCGTCGCCGTACTCGGTCCAGCGGCCCGAGAGCTCGTAGGGCTCGCGGGGCAGGAGCGCGGGGAAGTGCACCTCCTGGGCGCCGGCCGCCTCCATCTCCTCGTGGATGATCCGCTCGATGCGGCGCTTGACGCGCAGGCCCAGCGGCAGCCAGGCGAAGACGCCGGGCGCCTGACGGCGGATGTAGCCCGCGCGGACGAGGAGGCGGTGGCCCGCGACCTCGGCGTCGGCGGGGTCCTCCCGGAGCGTGCGGACGAACAGATGCGAGAGACGGGTGACCACGAGGGACGATCCTATCCGCTGCGCTCCCCCGGCTCGCGAGGGCGCCGGGAGCCTCAGTCCGGGATCCGCGAGAAGACGACGGCTCCGCCCGTGCCGTCCAGCAGCACGTCGTCGGGGGTGCCGCCGATCGTCATCGGGCCGGAGAGGAGCGCCCGGAGCCGGATGGCCTCGGGGCTCGGCGTGTCGGAGCAGGTGTCGGATCCGGTCACCTCGTCACCGGGGACCAGCACGCCGGCGTCGATCCGGTAGGCGGCGCTGACCACGAGGCAGCCGGTGCCGACGACCAGGGTCGGCGCACCCCCGACGCTCTCGGAGCGGAGGCGGACACGGGCGTCCTCGACCCACACCGTGTAGGGGGTCTCCCCCTCGGCCGCGGTCAGCACCCAGCGGTCGCAGCCGAAGGGGTCCTGCGGGGTGCGGCTGTCGATGCACTCGCCGGCCTCGGACGACGGGCCGCTGCGGAGCGCGGCGACACCGGAGGCGAGGAGCGCGGCGGCGACGACCACGAGCGCGAGGCGCAGTGCGGGGCGGACCACGTCGATCCGCCCCGCACCGTCTCAGTTCGCGCCGACGGTGACGACCGGGGCCCCGGTCGAGGTGTCGTCGGCCGGCATCTCGGCGGCCAGGCGGTTGGCCTCCTCGATGAGGGTCTGGACGATCTCGGCCTCGGGGACGGTCTTGATGACCTCGCCCTTGACGAAGATCTGGCCCTTGCCGTTGCCGGAGGCGACGCCCAGGTCGGCCTCGCGGGCCTCGCCGGGTCCGTTGACGACGCAGCCCATGACGGCGACGCGCAGCGGGACGCTCATGCCCTCGAGGCCGGCGGTGACGTCGTTGGCGAGCGTGTAGACGTCGACCTGCGCGCGGCCGCAGCTGGGGCAGGAGACGATCTCGAGCTTGCGCTCGCGGAGGTTCAGCGACTGCAGGATCTGCAGGCCGACCTTGACCTCCTGCGCGGGCGGGGCCGAGAGGGACACTCGGATGGTGTCGCCGATGCCCTCGCCGAGCAGGATGCCGAAGGCGGTGGCGGACTTGATGGTCCCCTGGAACTCGGGGCCCGCCTCGGTGACGCCGAGGTGGAGGGGCCAGTCGCCGCGCTCGGCGAGCTGGCGGTACGCCTTCACCATGACGACGGGGTCGTTGTGCTTGACCGAGATCTTGAAGTCGTGGAAGTCGTGCTCCTCGAAGAGGCTGGCCTCCCAGACGGCGCTCTCGACGAGGGCCTCGGGGGTGGGCTTGCCGTACTTCTGCAGGATGCTCGGCTCGAGCGAGCCGGCGTTCACGCCGATGCGGATCGAGACGCCGGCGGCCTTCGCGGCGGCGGCGATCTTGCCGACCTGGTCGTCGAACTTGCGGATGTTGCCCGGGTTCACGCGGACCGCGGCGCAACCGGCGTCGATCGCGGCGTAGACGTAGTTCGGCTGGAAGTGGATGTCGGCGATGACCGGGATCTGGCTCTTCTTCGCGATGATCGGCAGCGCCTCCGCGTCGTCGCGGCTCGGCACCGCGACGCGGACGATGTCGCACCCGGACGCGGTGAGCTCGGCGATCTGCTGGAGGGTCGCGTTGATGTTCGTCGTCGGTGTGGTGCACATCGACTGGACGCTGACCTGCGCGTCACCGCCCACGAGCACCTTTCCCACCTTGATCTGGCGGGACTTGCGGCGGGGGGCGAGGGTCATGGGGACCTTGGGAAGACCCAGATTCACTGCTGGCACGCGCCCCATCGTACGCGCGCCGCGGGACCCCTCGTCCGCTCGCCGCGTCTTCCCAGCCGCCGCCCCTCGCCCGGGGCTCCGCCCGCGCGCCGCCGCGTGCGATCTGCAGGCCGACGTGCGATCTGCAGGCCCCCGTGCGATCTGCAGGCCCGCGTGCCATCTGCAGGCATCCGTACCATCTGCAGGCCCGTCACCCGGGAAAGCGCTTCCACCCCAGTCAGCCCGCCGAGAATCCCCCGGATCCCCTGCACATCGCACCGGAACAGGACGCGCGCGGCCTGACCGGCGCCCGTGCCATCTGCAGGCCCCCGTGCCATCTGCAGGCATCCGTACCATCTGCAGGCCCGTCACCCCGGAAAGCGCTTCCACACCAGTCCGTCCGTCACGCACCCCCCGGATCCCCTGCACACCGCACCGGAACAGGACTGGAGTGAGCTGATCGGCCACCGTGCGATCTGCAGGCCCATGTGCGATCTGCAGGCCCGGCACCCCGGAAAGCGCTTCCGCACCACTCCGCCCGCCGCGCATCCCCCGGATCCCCTGCACACCGCACCGGAACCGGACGACTCCATCCGCCACGCGCACCCCGAGGCGAACGGGTGGATCGCGTCCCAGCGATTCGCCCTAACCGACCGCACCACGCTCCACCCGCGCACCCACCCCGAAGAGCCGACCGCGCCACGCCGGTCAGGGACCGGCGTGCCACCCCCGAGGCGAACGGGTGGATCGCGTCCCAGCGATTCGCCCTAACCGACCGCACCACGCTCCACCCACGTACCCCCTCGCTCAGCCGACCGCGCCACGCCGGTCAGGGACCGGCGTGGAAATGAACTCAGAACAGCGTGATCGGCTTCACGATGTCGGCGTAGATCAGCAGGGCGCTCATTCCGCCGAGCACGAGCACGACGACGTAGGTCAGCGGCAGCAGGCGGGCGATGTCGACGGGGCCGGGGTCGCGGCGGCCGAAGAGCTTGGCGATCCGGCGGCGCAGGCCCTCCCAGAGAGCGCCGGCGATGTGGCCGCCGTCCATGGGGAGCAGCGGCACCAGGTTGAAGACGAGGAGGGCGATGTTGAGGGAGGCGAGGACGCCGACCATCGTCTGCACCTTCGACACGACGGGGAGCTGGTCGGAGGCGGCGATCTCGCCCGCGATCCGGCCGACTCCGACGACGCTGATCGGACCGTTGGCGTCGCGCGCCTCCGAGCCGAACGCCGCCTGGGCGACGTCGATGAGGCGCTGCGGCAGGTTGAGGATGACGTGGGCGACGCTCGTGATGTTCGACCAGACCGTCTCGGGCACCGCGGTGATCGGCTGCTGTGCGAGGGCCGATGTGGGCGAGATGCCGATGAACCCGACCGTCTGCGTCTCGATCGCACCGGAGGCGTCGGTGACGGGGGCACCGTTCGCGTCGGTCACCGCGACCTCGTTCTCGGCGGGGGTGATCGTGAGGGTCAGCGGGGCGCCGTCGCGCTGGACGGACACGCTGAGCGGGACGCCCGCGGAGCGCTGGATGATCGGGGTCAGGTCGTTCCAGGTGCTCACCGGAGTGCCGTCGATGGCCGTGATCGTGTCGCCGGGCAGCAGGCCCGCCGCGGCTCCGGGTGCCAGCGGGTCGTCGGCGGTGCAGGTCGCGGTCGCGCGCTGCGACTCCGGGACCACGCACTGCGAGACCGCGGCGAGGGTGCTGGTGCTCTGCGGGATCCCGATGCCGCAGAGGAGGACGGTGAAGAGGACCGTGGCGATCACGAGGTTCATGAAGGGACCTCCGGCCATGACGATCACGCGCTTCCACACGGGGAGCCGGTAGAACGCGCGGTGGTCCTCGCCTTCGCCGATCGTCTCGGCGCTCGCGGCGCGGGCCTCGTCGATCATCGTGGCGTAGGCGCCGCGCTTGGGCTCCTCGAGCTGGGCCTCGGAGGACGCCAGGCCGTTGAAGAAGCCGGTGCTCGACTCCGTGGGCCGGTCCCCCGGGTGCTTCGGCGGGTACATGCCGATCATGGCGATGTAGCCGCCGAGCGGGATCGCCTTGACGCCGTATTCGGTCTCGCCGCGGCGCCGGGAGAAGATCGTCGGCCCGAAGCCGATCATGTACTGCGTGACCTTGACCCCGAACAGCTTGGCGGGGAGCAGGTGCCCGACCTCGTGCAGCGCGATCGAGAGGGCGACGCCGACGGCGATGATGACGACGCCGAGGACGAAGAGCAGCACGGATTCCACCGACACACTGTAGGCCGGGGCCGCCCGTCCACGCTGGGGTCCGCCTGCACGGATCCGATGAACTCCGCGCCCGAGCGGATCAGCGGCGCGACGTCGGCCGAGACGGATCCGCGGAGGCGGAGCCCGTCCGGGCGACCTCTGGTCAGACCGCGGCGATCCGCTCGTCCGCCGTGCGGCGCGCCCACTCCTCCGCCGCGGCCAGCGACTCGCGGGTCAGCGCGCCGTCGACGCTGTGCGCATCGACCACCGCCTCGACCGTCTCGAGGATGTCGAGGTACCCGATCCGCCCGGCGTGGAACGCCTGCACGGCCTGCTCGTTCGCCGCGTTGAACACGGCCGGGTAGGAGGCGCCCGCCTCGCCGACGCGCTTCGCGAGCCGGACCGAGGGGAACGCCTCCTCGTCCAGCGGCTCGAAGGTCCAGGAGTGGGAGCGGGTCCAGTCCAGCGGGACGCCGACCCCGGCGACGCGGTGCGGCCAGTCGAGGCCGAGCGAGATCGGGAGTCGCATGTCCGGCGGCGAGGCCTGGGCGATCGTGGAGCCGTCGACGTACTCGACCATCGAGTGGATCACCGACTGCGGGTGCACGGTGACGTCGATCCGGTCGTAGGGGACGTCGAAGAGCAGGTGCGCCTCGATCACCTCGAGCCCCTTGTTGACCAGGGTGGAGGAGTTGGTCGTGACGACCAGGCCCATGTCCCAGGTCGGGTGCGCGAGCGCCTGCGCCGGGGTGACGTCGCGGAGGGAGGCGCGGTCGCGTCCCCGGAACGGCCCGCCGGACGCGGTCAGCACGAGGCGGCGGACCTCCCGGTGCTCGCCCGCGAGAAGGGCTTGGGCGATCGCGGAGTGCTCGGAGTCGACCGGCACGATCTGGCCGGGAGCGGCGAGCGAGGTGACGAGCTCGCCGCCGACGATCAGCGACTCCTTGTTGGCGAGGGCGAGCGTCCTGCCCTCCTCGAGCGCCGCGAGGGTCGGGCCGAGCCCCACCGAGCCGGTGATCCCGTTCAGCACGACGTCCGCGTCGACCGAGCGGATCAGCTGCTCGGCCTCCTCCGCGCCGAACGCCGTGTGCTCGACGCCGAACGCGGACGCCTGCTCGGCGACCGCCGCCCGGTTCGAGCCGGCGGCGAGGCCGACGACCTCGAACCGCTCCCGGTTCGCGCCGATGACGTCGAGAGCCTGCGTGCCGATGGACCCGGTCGAGCCGAGGATGATGACCCTGCGCATCCGCCCATCCTGGCACGGAGCGCCGAGCGCCTCCCGGTCAGCTGATGGCGAGGATGTCGACCACGAAGACGAGGGTGTCGGTCCCGCTGATCCCCGCGTTCTGGTTGCCCTGGTCGCCGTAGCCCTTCGACGGCGGGATGGTGACGAGCACCTGCGAGCCGACGGTCTGGCCGACCACGGCCTCCTTGAAGCCCTCGATGACGTCGCCGGTGCCGAAGGCGGCGGGAGCAGGCTTGCCCCAGCTCTGGTCGAACACCTCGCCCGTGCCCCAGACCACGCCCTGGTACTGCACGATCAGCTGGTCGCCGTCGGCCACGGTCGCGCCGCTCCCCTTCTTGAGGACGGCGAGCTGCAGGTCGGCGGGCGGGTCGGTCGAGGGGATGGTGACGGTGGGCGCCCCGTCCTCGGCGAGCGCCACCGTCGGCAGGCCGTCGACCGGGGGCTGCGGCTCGCCGTCGGCGGCGGTCGGCACGATCTGCTCGACGTCGATCACCATGACGATCGAGTCGGTCGCGGCGATGCCGAACTGGCTCTGCCCGGCGTCGCCGAACGCGTCGGCCGGGGGAACGACGGCGACGACGCGCGAGCCGACGGTCGCGCAGTTGACGGCCTTGACGAGGCCCGCGAGGTACTGGTCGGTGTCGACCTCGAAGGCCGCGCGGCCACCGGACGCGTAGCTGCTCGCCGAGAACTCGGCACCGCTCGTCCCGTTGTAGAGCGTGTAGTCGACCAGCACGGTGTCGCCCTCGGCGACCTCCTCGCCGGTGCCCTCGATCGCGACGGAGCGCTCGGTGGCGTCCACGCTGACCGGGCTGGGGAACACGGTGACCGGCTTGGTGGCGAAGTCGCCGCTGGTCTGCACCGCGGCGGTCGCGTCGCCCTCGGTCGCGCAGCCGAGCGGGGTGGCGGAGGCGGACGGTGCCGCGCCCGGCTCCCCGGGGGTGCAGGCCGCCAGGCTCAGGGAGGCGCCGAGGACGGCGAGGATCGCGAGGGTTCTGCGCACAGGGGCACCTTTCGTGACCGGCGGCGGCCGGTGGACGTTCGGGGATCGCCTCCATCCTGCACGGCGCGCCTCGCAACGCGCTGGGTGCGGGTCCTCGAACGGTCCAGGCCTACCATCGGGGCATGCGTGAATTCTCGGTCCCCCAGTCCCGAGAGCTCGTCACCGAGCTCCCCGGCCCGCGCTCCGTCGCCCTCCAGGAGCGCCGCGTCGCCAGCGTCTCCCGCGGCGCCGGGACGCTCGCGAACATCTACATGGACCACGCCTCGGGCGCCGTCCTGGTCGACGTCGACGGCAACCGCCTGATCGACCTCGGCTGCGGCATCGGAGTGACCACCATCGGCCACGCGCACCCCGCGGTCGCGGCGGCCGCGGCCGCGCAGGCCGAGAAGCTGACGCACACCCTCTTCACCGTCACTCCGTACGAGAACTACGTCCGGGTCGCCGAGAAGCTCGCCGAGATCACCCCCGGTGACTTCGAGAAGCACTCGATCCTCGTCAACTCCGGCGCGGAGGCGGTCGAGAACGCCGTCAAAATCGCGCGGAAGTTCACCGGCCGCCGCGCCATCGCGACGCTCGACCACGCCTTCCACGGCCGCACCAACCTCACGATGGCGATGACCTACCGCCCCTGGCCGGAGCGCGCGGGCATGGGCCCCTTCCCGGGAGAGATCTACAGCCTCCCGATCAGCTACCCGTTCCGCGACCCCGAGGGCATGACGGGCGAGGAGGCGGCCGAGCGCACCATCGACTACATCACCACCCACATCGGCGCGCAGGAGCTGGCCGCGCTCTTCGTCGAGCCGATCCAGGGCGACGGCGGCATCATCATCCCGGCGCCGGGCTACTTCCGCCGCCTGTCCGAGTTCTGCACCGAAAACGGCATCGTCTTCGTCGCGGACGAGATCCAGGCCGGCATCGCCCGCACCGGCACCTGGTACTCCATCGAGCACCACGGCGTGGTCCCGGACCTGATCACGACGGCCAAGGGCATCGCGGGCGGCTTCCCGCTCGCCGCCGTCACGGGCCGCGCCGAGATCATGGACGCCGTGCAGCCCGGCGGCATCGGCGGCACGTTCGGCGGCAACCCCGTCTCCACCGCCGCGGCGCTCGCGACGTTCGAGGCCATCGAGTCCGAGGGCCTGCTGGAGGAGGCGCAGCGCGTCGAGCGCCTGCTGCAGGCGCGGATCGGCGATTGGGCCGAGCGCTTCGCGGTCGTCGGCGAGGTCCGCGGCAAGGGCGCCATGTGGGGCGTCGAGCTCGTCCACCCGGGCACGAGGAAGCAGTACCCGGAGGCGCTCACCGCGATCCTGAAGCACGCCACCACGAACGGCGTGATCGTCCTCGACGCGGGCAGCTGGGACAGCGTGCTGCGGATCATGCCGAGCGTGGTCATCAGCGAGGAGCTCATCGACGACGCCGCGACCGTGATCGAGGAGGCGCTCGCCCCGTTCGGCTGAGCCGCCGCATGACCGGAGCGGCATGGACGCCCCGGTAGCTTCGTCGGAATGCGGATCGACGACGACCACGAGAGGCCGACTCCCCCGGGGATCGGCCTCTCCGCGCGTCTGGCGCGCCTGTCCATCGGCGGCGTCGGCCGGCTGGTCTACCGGCCGATCGTGGAAGGTCGGGACAACGTCCCGGCCGAGGGACGCGTGATCCTGGCCGCCAACCACCTCTCGTTCATCGACTCGCCGGTGCTGACGCTGCTCGCCCCGCGGCCGGTGCAGTTCCTGGCCAAGTCGGACTACTTCACGGGCACCGGGGTGCGGGGCGCCCTCTCCCGCGCCTTCTTCACGAGCGTCGGAGCCGTGGCGGTCGAGCGCGGCGCCGGCCAGGCCGCCCAGGAGGCGCTGGACCTCGGCCGGGCGATCCTCGAGCGGGACGAGGCGTTCGCCGTCTACCCCGAGGGCACCCGCTCGCGGGACGGGCGCCTCTACAAGGGCCGCACCGGAGTGGCGTGGCTCGCCCTCACCACGGGCGCCCCGGTGGTCCCCGTCGGCATCATCGGCACGCAGGAGCTCCAGCCGGTGGGCACGCGGGTGCCGCGCCTGCACCGGATCACGGTCCGCTTCGGGGCTCCGCTGGACCTCTCGCGGCACGGCTCCGCCGACTCCGGCCGCGCCCGACGCCACGCCACCGACGAGGTGATGGCGGCCGTCCACGCGCTCTCGGGCCAGGAGCTCGCTGGAGCGTACAACGAGTCTCCGCCGACGACCACGGTCGAGCGCATCCGCCGGGCGCTTCCGCACGAGCGCCGCTGAGCCTCAGCGCGCGGACGCCTCCGGCTCGTGGGCGACGGGGAAGTTCACCGAGTTCGCGATGAAGCAGAGCCGGGAAGCCTCGGCGTGCAGCGTCTGGGCGATCGCCACCATCGACTCCTCGGCGACAGTGACACGGGGCCGGAGGGTCACCGAGGTGAAACGGCCGCTCTCCCCCTCCTGCAGCATCGAGCCCACCGCGTCGTCCGTGTAGCCGGTGACGACGACTCCGTTCTTCACCGCCACGTGCAGGTAGGAGAGGAGGTGGCACTGCGCGAGCGCCGCGAGGAGCAGCTGCTCCGGGTTCCAGCGGTCCGTGTCGCCCCGGAAGGGCGTGTCGGCCGAGGCGAGGATGGGCGCCGGGCCCTCCGCCGTGACGGTCAGCTGGCGCCCGTACTCGCGGTAGCCGCTCGTGCCGGTGCCCCGGTCGCCCTCCCAGACGACGGACACCGCGTACTCGTGCTCGGACTTCATCGGGCTCCTCCTCGACGGCGGTGGATCAGGCCGGTCGCGCCGGTCTGGACCTCTGGACGCGGGACCCCCGCGGGTAGACTCCGAGGACCATGACAGACACGCTCGCCCCCCAGGTTCCCACGTCAGCAGTCCCCCAGGAGCGGCGCGTCGCGACCGAGATCCCCGGGCCGCGATCCCGGGCCCTGCACGAGCGCCGCCTCGCCGTCGTGCCCACCGGCGTCGGCACCGCGCTCCCCGTCTACATCGACCGCGCGCACGGCGCGATCCTGGTCGACGTCGACGGCAACAGCTTCATCGACCTCGGCGCCGGCATCGGCGTGACGACGATCGGGCACACCGACGACTCCGTCGTGGCGGCCGCCGCGGAGCAGCTCGCGCGCCTCACGCACACCCTCTTCACCGTCACTCCGTACGAGCCGTACATCCGTGTGGCGGAGCTGCTCGCCGAGCACACCCCGGGCGACTTCGCGAAGAAGACGGTCCTGGTCAACTCCGGCGCGGAGGCGGTCGAGAACGCCGTCAAGATCGCACGCAAGCACACCGGCCGCCCCGGCGTCGCGGTGCTCGACCACGCGTACCACGGCCGCACCAACCTCACGATGGCCATGAACTTCAAGGCCCTGCCGTACGGCCTGGGCTTCGGGCCCTTCGCGAGCGACGTCCACCGCGCGCCGAGCTCCTACCCGTACCACGACGGCCTGTCGGGAGCCGAGGCCGCCCAGCGCGCCATCTCCTACCTCGAGAAGACGGTCGGCGCCTCCGCCCTGGCCTGCCTCGTGGCGGAGCCGATCCAGGGCGAGGGCGGCTTCATGGTCCCCGCCGAGGGCTTCCTCCCGGCGCTCCAGGAGTGGTGCACGGCCAACGGCATCGTCTTCGTCGCCGACGAGATCCAGTCGGGCATGGCCCGCACCGGCGCCTGGTTCGCCAGCGAGCACCTGGGTCTCGTCCCCGACCTCGTCCTGTCGGCCAAGGGCATCGCCGGCGGCCTCCCGCTCGCCGGCGTGACCGGCCGGGCCGAGATCATGGACTCGGCGCAGGCCGGCGGGCTCGGCGGCACCTTCGGCGGGAACCCCGTCGCCGCCGCCGCTGCGGTCGCGGTCTTCGAGCGCATCGAGCGGGAGGGCCTCCTCGCCGAGGCCGACCGGATCGGCGCGCGCCTGGGCGCCGCTCTGCGCGGCCTGCAGGAGCGCTACGACATCATCGGCGACGTCCGCGGCATCGGCGCGATGATGGCGATGGAGCTGGTCCAGCCCGGCACCGCCGGCACCACGAAGGAGCCGAACACCGCGGCCGTGCAGGCGATCATCGACTACGCCGCGCAGCACGGCGTCCTCGTGCTGAGTGCCGGCACCTACGGCAACGTGGTCCGTTTCCTCCCCAGCCTCGCCCTCACCGACGAGCTGCTCGACGACGCCGTGTCGGTCGTCGCCGACGCGTTCGCCACCCTCTAGGCGCGATCCCCCGAAGGCCACCGCGGGCGCCGAGGCGCTCCTCGGTGGCCTTCGGCGTCACCGGGAGCGCGGGACCGGTCGGCGCATCGGGCAGGATGGGGGGATGCCAGCAGGAACCTTCACCGTCGCCGAGTCCGTCGAGCTGGCGGTCGTCGAGCGCTCCGGGTTCGTCGAGTCGCGCCACGCCGGCTCCGCCGTGCTCCTCGACTCCGAGGGCCGCGTCGCCCGCAGTCTCGGCACGCCGACAGCGCCCGTCTTCCCCCGCTCCTGCCTCAAGCCGTTCCAGGCCCTCGCGGTGATGACCGCGGGAGTGGAGCTGAACGGTGCGGAGGCGGTGATCGCCACGGCGAGCCACGCGGGCATCCCCCAGCACGTCGCACTGGTCCAGAACCTGCTCTTCCGCGCCGGCCTCGATCACACCGCCCTCCAGTGCCCGGCCGACTGGCCCGGCGACGCGGGGACGCGTGCCCAGCTTCTGCGGGCGGGCGCGACTCCGGACCCGCTCTACATGAACTGCTCGGGCAAGCACGCGGCGATGCTGCTGGCCTGCGTGCAGAACGGCTGGAGCACCGAGGACTACCTCGAGCGGACGCACCCGCTGCAGCAGCACATCGTCGACACGATCGAGCGCCTCACCGGCGAGCGCATCGTGGCCTCGGGGATCGACGGCTGCGGTGCTCCCGTGCACGCCCTTCCTCTGACCGCGCTGGCGAAGGGCGTCTCGCGCATCGTGTCCTCCTCCCCCACCTCCCCGTTCGGCCTCTACCGCCAGGCCGGCGTCCTCACGGCCGCGATCCTCGAAAACGCCTGGGCGATCGACGGCCCGGGCCGGGACAACACCGTCGTGATCGAGCGCCTGGGCCTGGTCGCCAAGCTCGGCGCCGAGGGCGTGCTCGTGATGGCCTCGCCCGACGGCACCACGGTCGCCCTGAAGATCCTCGACGGGAGCCTGCGCGCGGCGACCGTGGTCGCGCTGAAGCTCCTGGTCGAGGCGGACGCGGTGGACCGGACCGCGGCGAACGAGGTGCTCGTGCGGCTGAACCCGGTCGTCTCGGGCGGCGGGCGTCCGGTCGGCGCGATCCGCGCCTCCTACGTCTGACCCGGGCACACGCGCTACTGCTCGCGCGCGAGCCGCTTCGCCCGGGCCGCCGCGGAGACCTGCGTGACCACCACCACGAGGATGGCCAGGACGAACACCGCCGATGCGATGACGTTCGCCTCCGCCGGGATGCCGCGCGCCGCCGCGATGTAGATGTACTTCGGGAACGTGGTGACCGATCCGGAGTTGAAGTTCGTGATGATGAAGTCGTCGAAGCTCAGCGCGAACGAGAGCAGCGCCGCGGCGAGGATGCCGGGCAGCAGCAGCGGGAAGGTGATCCGCCAGAAGACCTGGTTCGGCGACGCGTACAGGTCTCGTCCCGCCTCCTCCAGCTTCGGGTCCAGGCTCGCCACCCGCGCCTTCACGGTGACCACGACGAAGCTGATGCAGAACATCGTGTGCGCCAGCACGATCGTGACCAGTCCCTTCTCGGCGCCCACGCTGAGGAACTGCGCGGCGAGGCCGGCTCCGAGCACCACCTCCGGAGTCGCCATGGGGAGGAACAGCAGCAGGCTGATCGCCGAGCGGAACCGGAAGCGGAACCGCACCAGGGCGATGGCGATCATGGTGCCGAGCGCGGTGGCCAGCACGGTGGCGATCACCCCGACCAGCAGGCTGTTCCCGAAGGCGGTCATCACCTCCTCGCTGGTCCAGGCCGACACCCACTTGTCGAGGGTGAAACCGCGCCAGGCGAGGTTGCTCTTCCCGGAGTCGTTGAAGGAGAAGACGAAGGTGTACCCGATCGGGATGAGCAGGAAGAGCAGCGCCAACGCCGTGTAGACGCCGAGGCCGAGGCCCCGGAAGCGGCGGCGGCCCCGGACCGGGGCGGGGGGTGGCGCGCCGAGCGCCTCCTGGGCGCTCGCGAGCGGACGGTCGGCCGTCGCGGTCACAGGAGGTCCTCCGTTCCACTGCGCTTCACGTAGAAGCCGACGATGACCAGGATCACGGCCATCAGCACGATCGAGAGCGCGGCGGCCGCCGGGTAGTTCTCGAGCGTGAGGAAGTTCGCCTCGATCGCGTTGCCCACCATCGAGGTCTGCGACGAGCCGAGGAAGTCCCGGCTCGCGTTGATGTAGTCGCCCGCCGCGGGGATGAACGTCAGCAGGGTGCCCGAGACGATGCCCGGCATCGACAGGGGGACGGTCACGCTCCAGAACACGGAGGCGGGGTGAGCGTAGAGATCCGACCCGGCCTCCAGGAAGCGCACGTCGAGGCGTTCGAGCGTCGTGTACAGCGGCAGCGTCATGAACGGGATGAAGTTGTAGGTGATGCCGAAGATCACGGCGATCGGCGTCCCCGTGAGATGGCCGTCGCTCGGCAGCACCGCCACGGCCTTGAGCGCCTGCACGAGCGGGCTCTCGTCCGCGAGGATCTGCTTCCACGCCAGCGTCCGCAGCAGGAAGCTGATGAAGAAGGGCGCGATCACCAGCGTGAGGAGCAGGTTCTGCAGCAGCGGCCAGGGCCGCGCCTTCACGCCGATGAAGTAGGCCAGCGGGTAGCTGATCACCAGCGCGAGCACCGTCGCGATCAGCGCGTAGCCGAAGGAGCGGAGCACGTGCGGCCAGTAGTCGCCCATCACCACGAGGTAGTTCTGCCAGGCGAACCCGGGTGCGTACTCGCCGATGTCCCCGTCCGGCACCTCGGCCTGGAACGACGTGATTACGAGTGAGATCAGCGGTGCCAGGAAGAACAGCAGCATGTAGGCGATGCCCGGCAGCAGCAGGACCAGCGCGATCGTCGACCGCCGGCGGACCGGAGCGTCCTGAGGATCCGCCTGCCCCGTGGCGAAGGCGGCGAAGGCCATGCCTACGCTCCCCCGCTGCGGCCGGCCAGGAGCCCCCGGCGCTGCACGGCGATGGCGCTGGTGGAGTCGTCCGCCTCGAAGCGCGCGACCGAGCCCGGCTCGTCCGCGAGTCCGAAGCCGTGCTCGGTGCTGAAGCCGACCCACACCTCCGCTCCCTCGCCGACGACCGGCCCGAAGACCATGTTCTGCGCGAAGACGACCACCGGGCCCAGGCCCGGCATCCGGATCGTGTACTGGGTGCTGACCCCGCTGAAGGAGACGTCGACCACGCGGCCGGGCCCGAGCACGTTCCGGTCGGAGTCCGCCGGCGGCTCCTGCGTCAGCAGCAGGAGCTTCTCGGGGCGGACGCCGACGGTGATCTCGCCGCTCGTGCGGGCGCAGCGGGCGACGGGCACGACGATCCGGTGCCCGCCCGCGTCGACGGTGAGCGCGCGGTCGGTGCTGCCGACCACCTCCCCCGTGAAGAGGTTGGACTGGCCGAGGAAGTTCGCGACGAACGCGGTGCGCGGGAGCTCGTAGAGCTCCTCCGGCGCGCCCATCTGCTCGATCCTGCCCTTGTTCATCACCGCGACGGTGTCGGCCATCGTCATGGCCTCCTCCTGGTCGTGCGTGACGTGGAGGAAGGTGAGGCCCACCTCCTCCTGGATCGACTTGAGCTCGAGCTGCATCTGCCGGCGGAGCTTGAGGTCGAGGGCCCCGAGCGGCTCGTCGAGCAGGAGCAGTGCGGGCCGGTTGACGAGGGCGCGCGCGAGGGCGACCCGCTGCTGCTGGCCACCGGAGAGCTGCGCGGGGCGGCGCTGGGCGAGGTGGTCGAGCTCGACCAGGCGGAGCGCCTCGTGCGCTTTGCCGACGGGGTCGGCGATCCTCCGCCGCTTCAGGCCGAAGGCGACGTTCTCGAGGATCGACATGTGCGGGAACAGCGCGTACGACTGGAACACGGTGTTGACGGGCCGCTGGTAGGTCTTCGTCTCGGTGACGTCCCGCCCGCCGATGAGGATCCGGCCGGCGGAGGGCTCCTCGAGCCCGGCGACCAGCCGCAGCGTCGTCGTCTTGCCGCAGCCCGAGGGGCCCAGCAGGGCGAAGAAGGAGCCCGCCGGGATGGTGAGGTCCAGGGAGTCGATGGCGGTGAAGCCGGGGTACTGCTTGCTGATCCCGACCAGCTGGAGGTCGGCGCCGCTCTCGGCGAAGGTCCCGATCGCCATCAGATGCCCAGGAGCACCTTCTGGAACTCGGCCTGGTACTCCTTCTCCTCCGCGGCGGTCAGGGTCCGGAACACGTGCGCCTGCGCGAGCGTGTCCTCGTCGGGGAAGATCAGCTGGTTCTCGGCCAGCTCCGGATCGATGCTCTCCATGACGTCCTTGGCTCCATCCACGGGGGTGATGTAGTTGACCCAGGCGGCCACCTCGGCGGCGACCTCGGGCTCGTAGTAGTAGTTCATCAGGGCCTCGGCGTTGGCCTTGCGCTCGGAGCCCATCGGGACGACGAAGGTGTCGTTCCAGAGTGCGCCGCCCGAGTCGGGGAAGGCGAACTCCCACTTGTCGCCCGCCTCGGCGTTGATCAGGGTGATGTCGCCGGACCAGCAGATCGCCGCGAGGGTGTCCTCGTTCTGCAGGTCGTTGAGGTACGCGTTCCCCTTGATGTTGCGGATCTGACCGGCGTCGACCTGCTCGCGGAAGACGTCGATCGCGTTCATGTACTCGTCGTCGCCCCAGGAGCCGGCGATGTCCGTGCCCTGCGCGAGCATGATCAGCCCGATCGTGTCGCGCATCTCGCTCAGCACGCCGACGCGGCCGCGGAGCGACGGATCCCACAGCTCCTCGATGCTCGAGAGGCCGTTCGGCAGCTTCTCCTTGTTCCAGCAGATGCCCGAGAACCCCGCCTGGTAGGGGAGGGAGAGCCGACGGCCCGGATCGAAGTCGGGGTTCGCCAGCGAGGGGGTGAGGTTGGCGATGTTCGGGATGTTCGCGTGGTCGAGCTCCTGCACGTAGCCGCGGCGGACCAGGCGCGAGACCATCCACTCCGTCAGGCAGACCGTGTCGGCGCCGATGTACTGCCCGAGCGCGAGCTGGTCCTTCACCTTGCCGTAGTAGGAGTTGTTGTCGTCGACGGCGACGTTGTAGGTCACCGCGATGCCCGTCTGCTCCTCGAAGCCCTGGAGCGTGGGGTAGTTCCCGTCGTCGTCCTCGTCCATGTAGGCGGGCCAGTTGTCCCAGACCAGGCGCGGGTCGTCGGCCGATCCGTCGGCGGCGGCGGTCGGAGCGGCACGGGTCTGCGGGGCGCAGGCGGCCAGGGCGAGGGCACCCGCTCCGAGGCCGATCCCGCCGAGGACCGCCCGACGCGAGAGGACCGCCCGGCGCTCGCGCTCGTGCGAGCGTGCCGCGGCGACGGCCCGGCGGAGGACGGGATCCCTCGGGAGGGGACGGGTCATGGCGGGGGCTCCTGACTGCGTCGGGGCTCGTGCCTCGGGGGCCGAACGTGGGGAAATACTGGCACAGCGCTCGTCCGCCTGTCACGGCGAACGGAGGAGAACGCTCATCCGGAAACATGATCGTCACGAATTCCGCACCCGGAGGCCGTGTCGACTGCCGATTCGGTCCCCGGAGGCCGTGCCCTCAGCGAGTGAGGGGCGGGCGTCCCGAGCCGCCGGCGGACCCGTCGACGCGCTCGACCGCCATCTCCACGGAGGAGAGCAGGATCCGGCTGCCGAGCTTCGCGCGGTAGCGGCGGCCGGCCTCGAGCGGGAGCGGCGCCTGGGTCGGCGCGACCAGCACGGACCCGTTGGCCGACCAGCGGTCCCTGACCCAGAGCCCGCCCTCGTCGAAGCCGAACTCGAGGTGGGTCTTGGAGAGGGATCGCGACGGATCCGGGATCGCGAGGATGTGCCGGAACGTCTCGTTGGGGTCCGGGAGCGGCTGGCGTCCGATCAGGCCGTTGCCGGTCACGATCGCGTGCTGCCCGGTCGCGAAGCTGAGGCGGACGAGCCCCTGCGAGGGCGGCGCCATCGGAGCGCCGGGGGCGGGACGCCGGTGCCGGCCGGGGGCCAGGCCCGGCAGCCAGGCGCGGCGGGACGGATCGAGGACCGTCGTGTCGCCGGAGGAGGAGGGTCGGGACGCACCCGTCGTGGCGTGCGCCGCCACCGACGAACCGCACTCGCCGCAGAGGATCGCCCCGGGAGCGAGGTTGGAGCCACACGTGCTGCAGATCACCGAGAACGCCCTTCCGCTCCCCATCGTACCCAGCGCCGGCGCGGGGAGCCCCGAGCCGGCCGAACCCGACGCGAACCGGCAGGCCGGGGACCGTCGTGCGGCTGTTCGGCGTATGCGGGCGGTTCGGCGGCACCGCGACCGCGCCGCCGTCCCGTGCCGGAGAGCTGCTCGTCAGACCGGTGCGCCGGCCTCCTCGTCGCCGGTGACCGCGAGGACGTCGACGACGATCACGGTGACGTTGTCGCGCCCGCCGTTGTCCAGCGCGGCGTCGACCAGGGCGTCGGCCGCCTCCTGCGCGGAGCCGGTGCCGCTGAGCAGGTGGCCGACGCCGGCGTCCGTCAGCTCCTTCGTGAGGCCGTCCGAGCAGATCAGCAGACGCGATCCGGCGAGGACGGGCACCAGCCGGTAGTCGGGGACGGGCGCCTCGTGGAAGCCGACCGCGCGGGTGATCACGTTGCTGTGCGGATGCACGTCGGCCTCGTCGCGGGTGATCAGGCCCGCGTCGACCAGCTCCTGGACGATGGAGTGGTCCACGGTGAGCTGCACGAGGGTCCCGGAGACGCTCAAGTACACGCGCGAGTCGCCGATGTTGAAGACGGACCAGTAGGGCTCTCCCCCGACCACCGTGAGCGCGATCCCGGTGACCGTGGTCCCGGTGCCGACGTCGGCCGTGTGCGACTGCCGGGCGATGTCTCCGACCGCCTCCCGCAGCGCGCGGTCGATCTCCTCCGCTCCGACGGTCGCGCCGAGCGCCGCCGTGGACAGGCGCGACACCACCGCGTCGCTGGCGACCTCTCCCGCCGCATGCCCGCCCATTCCGTCGGCGACGGCGAAGAGCGGACTCTTGGCGAGGTAGCTGTCCTCGTTCGCGCTGCGCACGTGGCCGGTCTCGGTGCGCGCGGCCCAGCCGAGGGTCACTTCGGCCGAGGGCGAGTCGGAGCTCCAGGCGGAGACGGGGACGATGACGGACGCGCGGCTGCGGCCGATCTGCGTCATCGCTGCTCCTCGCCTCCCCGTGGCCCGTGGCCGTCCGGTCCGACGGCCCGTGACCGCCGGCTCCGGGGTGCCCGGCCGCCTCCCGATGGTAGTCGCTGACGACCCTCCGCCGAGCCCGCCCGCCGTCCACTTCCCGCGATGCCCGTCGCACGGAGGGTCGGGCGCTCCGACCACCGGATCCGACGCCGGAGAGAGCTCCGACGTGCGGATCCACTTGCCCGGACCCCTGCGGACTGCCAGAATCGCCGCATGGCCCCTTCCCGCCCTCCCTCTCAGCGCCCTGTCCAGCTCGACGAGGTCTCGAAGGCGATCATCGAGCAGCTGCAGGCCGACGGGCGGCGCTCGTACGCCGAGATCGGCAAGGCCGTGGGCCTGAGCGAGGCGGCCGTCCGGCAGCGGGTGCAGAAGCTCACCGAGTCGGGCGTGATGCAGATCGTCGCCGTGACGGATCCGATGCAGCTCGGCTTCTACCGCCAGGCGATGATCGGGGTGCGGGTCACCGGCGACACCCGCGACGTCGCGGACCGGCTCGCCTCCATCCCCGCCGTCGACTACGTCGTGCTGACGGCCGGCTCCTTCGACATCCTCGCCGAGGTCGTGTGCGAGAACGACGACGATCTGATCGCCCTGCTCAACCAGGAGATCCGGTCGCTTCCCGGCGTGCTCTCGACCGAGACCTTCGTCTATCTGAAGCTCCACAAGCAGTTCTACAACTGGGGAACGCGGTAAAAGATGACCACCGAGACAGCCTTCTCGACCTCCGGCCTCGAGTCGGGCGACCCCGTCCGCGGGACGGACGCGCCAGGGGGGATCGACGACGCCTCCCTGCAGAAGAAGGCGAAGGACCATCTCTGGATGCACTTCACGCGTCAGTCGACGATGGACTCCGGCGCAGGCGTGCCGATCATCACGCGCGGCGAGGGCCACCACATCTGGGACAGCACCGGGCGCAAGTACTTCGACGGCCTGTCCGGCCTCTTCGTCGTCAATGCCGGACACGGGCGGCGCCGACTGGCGGAAGCCGCGGCGAAGCAGGCGTCGGAGCTCTCCTTCTTCCCGCTCTGGTCCTACGCGACCCCCTCGGCGATCGAGCTGGCCGACCGGCTCGCCGACCACGCGCCGGGCGACCTGAACCGGGTCTTCTTCTCGACCGGCGGCGGCGAAGCGGTGGAGACGGCGTTCAAGCTCGCCAAGCACTACTGGAAGCTGCAGGGCAAGCCGGGCAAGCACAAGGTGATCTCCCGCTCGGTCGCGTATCACGGCACCCCCCAGGGAGCGCTCGCGATCACGGGCATCCCCGGGATGAAGTCGATGTTCGAGCCGCTGGTGCCGGGCGGCTTCCGCGTCCCCAACACCAACTTCTACCGGGCTCCCGAGCACGGCGACGACCTGGAGGCGTTCGGCCTGTGGGCGGCGAACCGCATCGAGGAGATGATCGAGTTCGAGGGGCCGGACACGGTGGCCGCCGTGTTCCTGGAGCCCGTGCAGAACTCGGGCGGCTGCTTCCCGCCCCCTCCCGGGTACTTCCAGAGGGTCCGCGAGATCTGCGACAAGCACGACGTGCTGCTGGTGTCCGATGAGGTGATCTGTGCGTTCGGCCGCATCGGGCACATGTTCGCCTGCGACGAGTACGGCTACGTGCCGGACATGATCACCTGCGCGAAGGGGATGACCAGCGGCTACTCCCCCATCGGCGCGACGATCGTCAGCGATCGGATCTACGAGCCCTTCCGCCACGGTCAGGTCGTCTTCCCGCACGGCTACACCTTCGGCGGCCATCCCGTCTCGGCCGCGGTCGCGCTCGAGAACCTCGACATCTTCGAGGAGGAGGGCCTGAACGAGCGCGTGCGCGAGAACTCCCCCGTCTTCCGGTCCACGCTCGAGAAGCTGCTCGACCTGCCGATCGTCGGCGACGTCCGGGGCGACGGCTACTTCTTCGGCATCGAGCTGGTGAAGGACAAGGCGACGAAGGAGACCTTCGACGAGGACGAGTCGGAGCGGCTGCTGCGCGGATTCCTCTCGAAGGGGCTCTTCGACGCGGGGCTGTACTGCCGGGCGGACGACCGAGGCGATCCCGTCGTGCAGCTGGCGCCGCCGCTCACCATCGGCCCGCGCGAGTTCGACGAGATCGAGCAGATCCTCCGGAGCGTCCTCACCGAGGCCTGGTCGCGGCTCTAGCACCCTCACGCGGCGCGCTCCCGCCGAGCGGCGGCGAGCGCGGCCGCGACTCGGCGTGCACCCGCGTGGTGCGGATCGAGCGCGACGGCCTCGTCGGCGAACCGCCCGGCATCCTCGGCACGGCCCTCGCCGGCGAGGAGCCGCGCGAGGAGGACGAGCACTCCGGCTCGCTCGCTCGCGGGTGCGACGACGGCGGCACGGCGGAGCAGCGGAGCGAGCGCTCCCGCCACGCCGGGGTCACCGCTCCGCGCCGACCGCAGCACGCGATCCGCACCGCGGCCGCGCTGCACGGCCACGATGAGCGCGGCCAGGCCCGCTGGCCGGACGTCGGGATCGGGACTGTCGAGAGCTCGCCGGACGAGGTCGTCGACACCGTGCAGCAGGACGTCGGGCAGTTCGGCCCGCGGGTGGCGGTCGAGGAGGCGATCGACCGCGGCGGCCACCGCTCGCGAGTCGTCCCGGTCACAGGCCTCGCGACCGGCATCGCGGCCGGACGACGGGAGCACGGCGACACGGAGGGCGAGGCCGGGGAGCCCGCGCGCACGCTCCTCGAGGGCGGCGACGAGACCCTCGCACGACTCCGGACCCGCCTCGCCGGGATGCACCAGCGCGAGTGCTCGCTGCACCCGCCCGAACCGGCCGAGCGCACCGAGGCAGGCCCGCGCGACGAGGGACGGATCAGCTCCCGTCAGTTCGAAGCGGAGCGAGCCGCTCGGCGCTCCGGAGCGGAACGGGACGAGCACGAGAGTCGCCTCCGACCTGTCCTGTCGGGACCCGTGAGCGGCAGGGAGCAGCGCGGCGTCGTCGGGCGGAGCCGGCACGCGCGAGGCGGGAGTGAGACGGAGGAGGAGCGCTGAGGAGGTCATGCCGCGATCCTGCCGACCACTGCACTCGCCGGGATCGACGCTCTCCCGTGATCATCAGAAGGATCCCGGGATCGACGCCTGTGGAGGGAGAGGTCGCGGCCGACACCGGATCACCGGCGCGCGGAGCACGCCCTCCGACCAGGGGTCCCTCCACAGGACCCGAGCCGCCGAGTTCTGCACCGGTGTCCGATTCCCGCCGGTCGGTCCGGAGTCCCGCGGATACTCTCGACGCATGAGAACGACTCCCCTCCACGTCCGACGGACGACGAGCCCCCTCGGCCGCATCGAGGTGGGCAGCGACGGCGATGCGATCGTCTCGCTCGCCATCGAGCAGGCCGGCCTGCTCCCGCACGAGCACCTCGCGGAATCGGATCTCCCGGTGCTCCTGCGGGCCGTCGAGCAGCTGGACGAGTACTTCGACGGGACCCGCCGCTCCTTCGATCTGCCGGTCGCTCTGCGCGGCACGCCCTTCCAGCTCGAGGTCTGGCAGCGGCTCCAGGCTCTGAGGTTCGGGGAGATCACCTCCTATGGCGCACTGGGCGCGGCCGCCGGTCGCCCCCGAGCGGGCCGGCCGATCGGCGGGGCGGTCGGCGCGAACCCGGTGCCGATCATCGTGGGCTGCCATCGCGTGCTCGCGAGCGACGGACGGATCACCGGCTTCAGCGCGGGCGAGGGCGTCGCCACGAAGGCCTGGCTTCTCGATCACGAGGGGATCCCCCACCGATGAGCACGGCCGACGGGCTCGTCGAGGGAGAGGACGGCCTTCTCCGCTGCGCCTGGAGCGGCGCGGATGCGGAGTACCGCCGCTACCACGACGAGGAATGGGGCACCCCGCTGCACGGGGATCGCCGACTGTTCGAGAAGATCTCCCTCGAGGCGTTCCAGTCCGGCCTCTCCTGGATCACGATCCTCCGCAAGCGGCCGCGGTTCCGCGAGGTCTTCGACGGCTTCGATCCGGCACTGGTCGCACGGTACGACGACGCCGATGTCGAGCGGCTGATGGAGGACAGCGGCATCATCCGGAACCGGGCGAAGATCATCGCCACCCGGGACAACGCCCGGGCCGTGCTCGCGCTCCTCGAGCAGGGCGGAGAGGGCGCGCTCGACAGGCTCGTGTGGTCCTTCCACGATCCGGACGACGAGGATCGGGTGGTCCGAGCCGCCGACGTCCCTGCGACGACGCCCGCGTCGACGGCGCTCGCGCGAGCGCTGAAGGCCGCCGGGCTCCGCTTCGTCGGACCGACCACCGCCTATGCCCTGATGCAGTCGGCCGGAGTCGTCGACGACCACCTCACCGGCTGCTGGCGCCGACGCTGACGCCTACGACTCCGGCACGACGAGGTCGAGCTCTCCCGTCTCCCGGTTCTCGGCGAGCAGGAACCCGCGCCCGGCTGCCCACGCCGAGAGCTCGCCGAGCGACTCCGTCGCCACCCGGTCCTCGGCCAGGGCCCTGACGAAGCGGCCCTTGCCCTGCTTGTTGAAGTGGTTCAGCGACCGGAGGGCACCGTCGGCTCCGCGCGAGCGGACACGGACGAAGAACCGCCCCTCGCCCGCAGGTACCGGTCCGAGCGCCGCGTACGCCTCGCTCCGCAGATCAAGGACGAGCCCGTCCAGCGCGCTCAGCACCCGCCCGGCCTCCGCCGCCCACCAGCGCTTGAGCGGCATCCCGGGGACGCGGGAATCGTGCGAGAGCCGGTACGCGGGGATCGAGTCCAGCGCCCGGATCGGCCCCCAGAGCGCGGACTGCACGATCGCCGTCCGGCCGAGCGTCTCCCGAGCACCGGAATCGAGGCTGCGCGCGTCGAGCGCATCGAAGAGCACCCCGTCGAAGCGGTCGACCGCGGGGAGGCCGACCGCCGTCGCGAGGGCGGCGTTGCGATCGATCTCGACGAGCTGGCGCGGACCGAGCTTCAGCGCCCGCGCCGAGAGCTCGCGGTCTCCGGCCAGGGCGATCAGCGCCTCCGCCAGCTCGCGCCGCTTCGCATGGAGCTCGGGGAAGGCGAGCGACTCGAGCACGAACGGCTCGTCGCCTCCGTCCCGCTTCGTCTCGGACGGTGGGAGCAGGACGTGCACAGGACTCCTTCGGACAAGAGGGGAGGACGGCACGACGGAGGGGCCGGACGATCGCGATGATCGTCCGGCCCCTCCGTGCCGCGGTGGGCGGCGGTGTACTAGACCAGCGAGGCCTGACGGGCGACCACGGTCACCACGTCGTTCTCGACGGACAGGAAGCCGTCGTCCGCCTGAGCGGTGAGACGCGTGCCGTCCAGGGCCGTGACGCGCACCTCGCCGGTGGCGAGGATCGCGAGCATCGGCTCGTGGCCGGCGAGGATGCCGATCTCGCCCTCGACGGTGCGAGCCGTGAGCTGCTTCGCCTCTCCGGACCACACCTCGGCGTTCGCGGACACGACGCTGACCTTCAGGGTCCCGGCCATGATCAGCCGTTCTCCTTCTGGATCTGGGTCCACTTCTCCTCGACGTCCGAGATCGAGCCGACGTTGAAGAACGCCTGCTCGGCCACGTGGTCGAACTCGCCCTTGGTGATCGCGTCGAACGACTCGATCGTGTCCTTCAGCGGGACGGTCGAACCCTCGACACCGGTGAACTTCTTCGCCATGTAGGTGTTCTGCGAGAGGAACTGCTGGATCCGGCGCGCACGCGACACCGTGATCTTGTCCTCCTCCGACAGCTCGTCGACACCGAGGATCGCGATGATCTCCTGCAGCTCCTTGTTCTTCTGCAGGATCTGCTTCACGTTCGTCGCCACGCGGTAGTGGTCGGCGCCCAGGTAGCGGGGGTCGAGGATGCGCGAGGTGGACGTGAGCGGGTCGACGGCCGGGTAGAGACCCTTCGACGCGATCTCGCGGGAGAGCTCGGTGGTCGCGTCGAGGTGGGCGAAGGTGGTCGCCGGCGCCGGGTCGGTGTAGTCGTCGGCGGGCACGTAGATCGCCTGCAGCGAGGTGATCGAGTGTCCGCGCGTCGAAGTGATGCGCTCCTGGAGCACACCCATCTCGTCGGCGAGGTTCGGCTGGTAGCCCACCGCGGAGGGCATGCGGCCCAGGAGGGTCGACACCTCCGAGCCGGCCTGCGTGAAGCGGAAGATGTTGTCGATGAAGAGCAGCACGTCCTGCTTCTGCACATCGCGGAAGTACTCCGCCATGGTCAGCGCCGACAGGGCGACGCGCAGACGCGTTCCCGGCGGCTCGTCCATCTGGCCGAAGACGAGCGCGGTCTTGTCGAAGACGCCCGCCTCCTCCATCTCGGCGATGAGGTCGTTGCCCTCACGAGTGCGCTCGCCTACGCCGGCGAACACGGACACTCCACCGTGGTCCTGCGCGACGCGCTGGATCATCTCCTGGATGAGGACGGTCTTGCCGACGCCCGCGCCGCCGAACAGGCCGATCTTGCCGCCCTGCACGTACGGGGTCAGCAGGTCGATGACCTTGATGCCGGTCTCGAACAGCTCGGTCTTGGACTCGAGCTGGTCGAACGCCGGCGGCTTGCGGTGGATGGGCCAGCGCTCGGTGATCTCGAACGACTCGCCGTTGATCTTCCCGTCGGCGTCGGCGTTGAGGACCTCGCCGATCACGTTGAAGACCTTGCCCTTGGTCACGTCGCCGACCGGCACCGAGATCGGCAGGCCGGTGTCGTGGACCTCCTGGCCGCGGACGAGTCCGTCGGTGGGGTTCAGGGAGATGGCGCGGACGAGGTCGTCGCCCAGGTGCTGCGCGACCTCGAAGGTCAGCTTGCTCGAGACGCCCTCGACCTCGACGTGCGTGTAGAGCGCGTTGTAGACCTCGGGGATCGCGTCGTGGGGGAACTCGATGTCAACGACGGGGCCGGTGACGCGGGCGATGCGGCCGATGGCCCCGCCCGACGTCCCGGTCGCCGCCTCAGGTGCGGTCAGTGTCATTGCTACTTCCTTCTGTGGTCTCACCGCTCCCGGAGGGCGGAGTCGAAACTGTGTGGAGCGGAGCCCTCTTACTTGGAGGAGGACAGGGCGTCGGCGCCGCCGACGATCTCGGCGATCTGCTGCGTGATCTCGGTCTGGCGGGCGTTGTTGGCGAGACGCGTGTAGGTCTTGATCAGCGTGTCCGCGTTGTCGCTCGCCGACTTCATGGCCTTCTGGCGCGCCGCGTGCTCCGAGGCCGCCGACTGCAGCATCGCGTTGAAGATGCGGCTCTCGACGTACACGGGCAGGAGGCGGTCGAGGACCGTCTCGGGGTCGGGCTCGAACTCGTAGAGCGGGTACAGCTCGCTGTTCTGCTCCTCGGCGCCCTCGACGACCTCGAGCGGCAGCAGCCGGACGACGGTCGGCTGCTGGGTGACCATGCTGACGAAGCGGTTGTAGACGAGGTGGATCTCATCCACGCCGCCCTCCTCGTCATCGAGGTTGTACGACTCGACGACCGCGTCCGCGATCTCCTTCGCCGTCTCGAACACGGGCTGGTCGGTGCCGCCCGTCCAGACGCGGACGCTGGCCCGCTTCCGGAACGAGAAGTACGCGTTCGCCTTGCGGCCGACCAGGTAGAAGACGACCTCCTTGCCCTCGCTGCGCAGCAGCGCGGCCAGCTCCTCGGCCTCCTTGAGCACGCTCGAGGAGAAGGCGCCGGCGAGGCCGCGATCGGAGGTGAAGATGACGATCGCGGCCGTGTCCAGCTTCTCGCGCTCGGTCGTGAGCGGGTGCTCCACGTTCGAGTAGGTCGCGACAGCGGACACGGCGCGCGTGATCGCGTTCGAGTAGGGCGCCGCGGCAGCGACGCGGTTCTGCGCCTTCTGGATGCGCGAGGCCGAGATCAGCTCCATGGCCCGAGTGATCTTCTTGGTCGTCTGGGCCGAGCGGATCTTCGACCGGTAGACCCGGAGTTGCGCTCCCATGTGTCTCCTGTTGTCCTAAAAGTGGCGAATCGTCGGGGTGCCGCTGGTCAGCGACGGCCCTTGACGATCTTCTCCTGGCCGACCTCGTCGGCCGCGATGGCCTGGTGCTCCTCGCGCCCGACCGAGGCGAGCGGCTTGCCCTCACCGGTCTGGAACTCGAGCTTGAAGCCGTCGACGGCACGGTTGAGCTCGGCGACGGTGTCGTCGGAGAGCACGTTGGTGTCGCGGAGGGTGTTCAGCACCTGGGTGTTGCGGCCCAGGTAGTCCAGGAGCTCGCGCTCGAAGCGCAGCACGTCGGGGACCGGGACCTCGTCGAGCTTGCCGTTCGTTCCGGCCCAGATCGAGACGACCTGCTCCTCGACGGGGTACGGCGAGTACTGCGGCTGCTTGAGCAGCTCGGTGAGGCGGGCACCGCGGGCGAGCTGGCGGCGCGACGCGGCGTCGAGGTCGGAGGCGAACATCGCGAAGGCCTCGAGCGAGCGGTACTGCGCCAGCTCGAGCTTCAGCGTGCCGGAGACCTTCTTGATCGACTTGACCTGCGCGTCGCCGCCGACCCGCGAGACCGAGATGCCCACGTCGACCGCGGGACGCTGGTTGGCGTTGAAGAGGTCGGACTGGAGGAAGATCTGGCCGTCGGTGATCGAGATCACGTTGGTCGGGATGTAGGCCGAGACGTCGTTCGCCTTGGTCTCGATGATCGGGAGACCGGTCATCGAGCCGGCGCCGAGCTCGTCGGACAGCTTCGCGCAGCGCTCCAGCAGACGGGAGTGCAGGTAGAAGACGTCACCGGGGTACGCCTCGCGTCCCGGCGGGCGGCGCAGGAGGAGCGACACGGCGCGGTAGGCCTCGGCCTGCTTCGACAGGTCGTCGAAGATGATCAGGACGTGCTTGCCGCCGTACATCCAGTGCTGGCCGATGGCCGAGCCGGTGTAGGGGGCGAGGTACTTGAAGCCGGCGGGGTCGGAGGCGGGGGACGCGACGATGGTCGTGTACTCCATCGCTCCGGCGTCCTCGAGCGCGCCCTTCACCGAGGCGATGGTCGAGCCCTTCTGGCCGATGGCGACGTAGATGCAGCGGACCTGCTTGTTCGTGTCGCCCGACTCCCAGTTGGCCTTCTGGTTGATGATCGTGTCGATCGCGATGGCCGTCTTGCCGGTCTGGCGGTCGCCGATGATGAGCTGGCGCTGGCCGCGGCCGACCGGGATCATCGCGTCGATGGCCTTGATGCCGGTCTGCAGCGGCTCGTGGACCGACTTGCGCGACATGACGCCGGGAGCCTGGAGCTCGAGGGCGCGGCGGCCCTCGGAGGCGATCTCGCCGAGTCCGTCGATCGGGTTGCCGAGCGGGTCGACGACGCGACCGAGGTAGCCGTCGCCGACGGGGACCGAGAGGACCTCGCCGGTGCGGGTGACCTCCATGCCCTCCTCGATGCCGGAGAACTCGCCGAGGACGACGACGCCGATCTCGTTCTCGTCGAGGTTCTGGGCCAGGCCCAGGACGCCGTTGGAGAAGCGGATGAGCTCGTTGGCCATGACGCCGGGGAGGCCCTCGACGTGGGCGATGCCGTCGGCGGCGTCGATGACGTAGCCGACCTCGGTGGTGGAGGCCTTGCCCGGCTCGTACGACGAGACGAAGTCCTTCAGCGCGTCGCGGATCTCATCCGGGCTGATGGTGATATCTGCCATGGGAATTCCTATTCGTTGGGTCCGTGCGAGCCGAAGAGGTCGTCGGGGCCTGACCTGGATGGTGCGGGGGTCGAGGGCAGTGCCCTCTGAGGATACGTGCGCCCGTCAGGACGCGAGCTGGAGCTTCAGGTCGGACAGCCGTGCGGAGACGGTTCCGTCGATGACCTCGTCGCCGACGTGCAGGCGCATCCCACCCAGGAGGGAGGGATCGACCACGACGTTGACGGAGACCGGTCGGCTGTACTGGCGCGTGAGCGCCGAGCGGAGCCGGTCGAGCTGCTCGGGAGCGATCGGTGCGGCGACCGAGACCGTGGCGAGGATGAATCCGCCCTGGTCGGCCACCACGCCGGCGGCGAAGCGGACGAGCTCCGGGATGCGGCGACCGCGCGGGTGCGCGATCAGCTGCCGGAGGATCGCCAGCGTCTCGGCCGCGGCCTTGCCCTCGAGGAGGCGCTGCACGAGCGCGACCTTCGAGTCGGCGGCGGCGAGCTTGCTGCCGAGCGCGAGCTCGAGCTGGGCGTCGGAGGCGACGACCTCGCCGAAGGAGTGGAGCTCCTTCTCGAGGTTGACGCCCTCCGGAGCGGAGGACGCGATCGCGCGGACCCCGACCTCCTCGACCCCGGCGACCATGTCGCTCGGGCTCGACCAGCGGTGACCGACGATCACGGTGAGCAGGCGCTTGGCCGGCTCGCCGAAGGGACCGAACACGCGGGCGACGAGAGCCTGCTTGCTGCTCGAGTCGGCGCTCGGGTCGGCGAGGGCCGCGCGCAGCTGCGCCTGGCCGTCGATGACCCGAGCGGCCTCGAAGAGCTGCTGGGCCGTGTCGAGGGACGCCTGACCGGCGAGGGCGGAGAGCTCCGCCTTCGCCGATGCGAGTGCCTGCCTGGACGCGCTGCCCATCAGTTGTTCGCCTTCTCCGAGGCCTCGAGGTCGGCGAGGAAGCGGTCCACGATCGCGGACGCCTTCGCGTCGTCGTTGAGGCTCTCGCCGATCACGCCGGAGGCGAGGTCGATGGCGAGGGTTCCGACTTCGGAGCGGAGCGAGACCACGGCGGCCTGACGGTCCGCCTCGATCTGGGCGTGCGCGTTGTGGAGGATGCGCTCGGCCTCGACCTGCGCCTGCTCCTTCTTCGCCGCCACGATCGCGTTGCCGTCGGCGTTCGCCTTCTCGCGGATCACTCCGGCCTCGGCGCGCGCCTCTGCCAGCTGAGCGGTGTACTTCTCGAGGGCCGCCTCGGCCTGTCGCTGGGCCTCGTCGGCCTTCGCGATGTTCCCCTCGATCGCAGCGGACCGCGCATCGAGCATCTTCTGCAGGCGCGGCAGGACCAGCCTCCAGAAGAAGAACAGCAGGATGAGGAAGATCACCCCCGACCAGAAGAAGTCGTAGAACTCCGGGATCAGAATGACCGCGGGGACGTCACCTTCTTCCGCAGCGATGTTCACAGCGGTGCTGAGCACGACTAGACCGCGAAGATGAAGTAGGTGGCGAGGCCGATGAGCGCGAGCACCTCGGTGAACGCGATGCCGAGGAACATCGTGGTCTGGAGGCGGCCGGCCATCTCGGGCTGGCGCGCCATGGCCTCGACGGTCTTGCCCGCGACGATGCCGACACCGATGCCGGGGCCGATCGCTGCGAGGCCGTAACCGACCGTCGCGATGTTGCCGGTGAGTTCGGCGAGAACGGTGACTGAGTCCACGAGTGGGTCCTTTCAGTGGGGTGATCGTGAGAACGGGCGGGAGCCCGTGAGTAGTGGGGTCAGTGCTCCTCGGCGACGGCCAACTGGATGTAGACCGCAGCGAGGAGGGTGAAGATGTAGGCCTGGAGCACGGCGACGAGGAGCTCGAAGAGCGTGAACGCACCGCCGAAGGCGAAGGTCACGACGCCGAAGAGCTTGAAGCCCGGGTCGATCTGGGAGCTGAAGAGGAAGAACTGCGTGGCCGAGAAGCACAGCACCAGCAGGAGGTGGCCGACGATCATGTTCATCACGAGCCGCAGCGCGAGCGAGAGCGGACGGATGATGAACGTCTGCAGCAGCTCGATCGGCGTGAGGATGAAGTAGATCAGGAACGGCGCTCCGGGCGGGAACAGGGCGTTCTTGAAGAAGCCCATTCCCCGGTCCTTGATGCCCGCGTAGATGAACGTGACGTAGGCGACCAGGCCGAGGAAGAGCGGCATGCCCACCACGGACGTCCCGGCGATGTTCAGGAACGGGACGATGCCGGTCAGGTTCATCGAGATGATCGCGAAGAAGATCGTGACGAGGATCGGGAGGAACCGGCGCGCGTCCTTCTCGCCGAGGATGTCCTTGGCGATGGTGACGCGGACGAAGTCGAACGCGAGCTCGACGACGTTCTGGAAGCGGCCGGGGACGAGGCGCAGCTTGCGCGTCCCGAGCCAGAAGAACAGCATCAGTGCGATGACCGCGATGAAGCGGACCAGCATGACGCGGTTGATCTCGAAAGGGGTTCCCTCGAAGAGGAAACCGGGCGGGAAGAACTCGGAGATCGACGGGGTGTGGAAGTCACTCTCACCGGTCGAGGACGAGACCAACAGGGTCACAGCGTTAGCAAACAGCGCTAGCTCCTGGAATTCGGGGCGTGGCACGTTGCAGCCGACCGAATCGAATCATTCGGACGCAACGCTCTCGCGACGACGAAAGGTGGGTTTTCCGCTCGGACGGCGATCGTGCTCGACGACCGCCATCAACGATGAGACGATCTGAGGACACGTTCGCCTGCGGGATTCGTCCCTACTGTAGCAACAGAACGGCCTGAGAGCCGAATCGTGGTCCTTTCAGGAACCGTTCGGCTCGTCCTCATCGAGCGATGTCGCTGACGTTCGGCATGCGCGAGCGCGAGACGACGAGGACGTCGATCACCAGGGACCCGAGGACGGCGACGATGATCGTGACGAACATCGCCGTGCTGTTCAACCACGGCTGATCGCGCAGCACCAGAGCGGCGATCACGAACAGCACGAACTTGGCGAGCCACGTGCCGAGGACGACCGCGAAGAACCCGCCGATGTCGAGGCGGTTGGCGACGAGGATGCTCGCGGCGGTGAGGAGCACCATCGCACCGCCGACGATCGCGCCGAGGAGGGCGCCGATCGCGCCCTCTCCCCCGGCCGCGATCCCGCCGACGACGGTGCCGAGAACGGCCAGGGCGAGCACGAAGAGGCCGCCCACAACCAGCGCGCGGCGCAGGACGGGGACGGACGCGGGCTGCGGACGGGGGGTGGCCGGGGAGGCTCCGGTCATGATGCTTCCTTCCGCGCCGTGGTCGGCGCTGTCGTGTCCCGGTCGATCGGGAGTCCGGCCGGCGGACGGAGCAGCTCCGTCGAGGACGCGCGGTCGAGGGGGTCGAGCACGGGTGAGGCCTCCGCGGACTGCGCCGCCGCCTCGAGCCGCTTGCGGCGGCTGAGCGGGGCGAGCGTGACGACGGTGCAGACCAGCAGTCCGACTCCGAGGAAGACGAGCGGGACCCACAGCACGTCGACCACGAACATCAGCAGGCAGCTGACGGCGACGACGGCGGTCCACGCGTAGAAGATCAGCACGGCGTGCAGGTGGGAGTGCCCCATGTCGAGCAGGCGGTGGTGCAGGTGCTTCCGGTCGGCGCTGAACGGTGACTTGCCCGCGCGCAGACGCCGGATCACGGCCAGGCCGAAGTCCATCAGCGGCACCACGAGGATCGCGAACGGCAGGATGATCGGGATGAACGCGGGCAGGAGCTCCTTCGCCGCGAGCTGGGCCGGGTCGATCTGGCCGGTGACGGCGATCGCGGAGGTGGCCATCAGCATCCCGATCAGCAGTGCGCCGCTGTCGCCCATGAACATCCGCGCCGGACGCCAGTTGATGGGGAGGAATCCGGCGCAGGCGCCGACCAGCAGGACCGCGATGAGCGAGGCCAGGTTGAAGTAGTCGGTGGGCGAGGTCTGCTGCACCAGCAGGTAGCTGTAGAGGAAGAAGACTCCGTTGGCGATCAGGGCGACGCCCGCCACGAGGCCGTCCAGGCCGTCGATGAAGTTCAGGGCGTTGGTGACCAGGACGATCGCGAGCACGGTGATGATCAGCGACATCCACGGCGAGCCGACGGTCAGGCCGCCGATCGGCAGGGAGACGATCTGCACGCCCTTCCAGGCGATCAGGCCCGCGGCGATCAGCTGACCGGCCAGCTTCGTGGTCCAGTCCAGATCCCAGATGTCGTCGGCGACGCCGATGAGCACGATGAGCAGGCTCGCGCCGAGGATCGCGAGGATCGGCTCGGGATTGGCGAACACCAGCCGGAAGTAGGGCAGCTGGGAGGCGATGCCGAAGCCGACGAGGATCCCGAGGAACATCGCGATGCCGCCCAGGCGGGGGGTCGGCCGCGTGTGCATGTCCCTGACGCGGATCTTCGGGTAGAGCCGGTACTTCAGGCTCAGCTTCCAGATGACCCACGAGAGCGCTCCGGTCACGAGCGCGACCGCGAGCGAGACGAGGGCGAAGGTGATCACCGGTTACTCACCCGGAGCGGGGTCGGTGCGGGCGGCGCCGGCGCCGGTGCCGGGCGTCGGCGCGTCCGTGCTCGACGGGTCGGCGTCCGGCGCATCGGCGGAGTCGACGGGCGCGGAGTCGTCCTGCAGGCGCGCGCCGGAGGCCCAGTCGGGACGCGCTGTCGGGGTCCGCTCGAAGGCGTAGGGGTCGCCGGCGGTCGCGGCCTCGTCGGGCTCCTGCTGGTCCCCGGCCTGCGCCGCGCCGACCGCAGAGGCGTCGGGCTCCGACGTCTCGGCACGGGGCGCGTCCGGATCCGGGAGCAGGTCGCCGACGACCTCGCGGATCCGCTCGGCCGACACGACGCCCTGGCGCAGGATGCGCAGGGTGCCGCCCTCGAAGCTCAGCGCGGTCGCGTCGACGATCGTCGAGGACTCGCTGGCGCCCGTGGGGCGGTCGCTGTAGCGCGATCCGGCGGCGCCGGCGTCGAGGTAGACGTCGACGGAATCGCCGAGCTGGTCGAACGCCTCCTGCGCGGTCGTGGCCGAGGGCGCTCCGGTGCGGTTGGCGGAGGAGACCGCCAGCGGGCCCGTCTCGGCGAGGAGCTCGATCGTGACCGGGTTGTCCGGCATGCGCAGCGCCACGGTGCCGCGCGTCTCGCCCAGGTCCCAGACCAGGGAGGGCTGGGCGTGCAGGACGATGGTGAGCCCGCCGGGCCAGAACTCCCGCGCGAGGTCGCGCACCGCCTCCGGCACGTTCTCGGCGAGGGCGTCGAGGGCGGCCACGTCCCCGATCAAAACGGGCGGCGGCGACTGCCTCGTCCGTCCCTTCGCGTCGAGCAGGCGCTGGACCGCGGCCGCGTCGAACGCGTTGGCCGCGACGCCGTAGACGGTGTCGGTGGGGATCACCACGAGCTCGCCGCGGCCGATGGCCGTCCGCGCGAGACGGGTGCCGGTCAGGAGGTCCGTGTCGACGGAGCAGTCGTAGATGCGTGCCATAACGGGTCGATGATACCGGCGCGCCCGTCGTGCCTGCCGCGGATCGCCCGGATCCGCTCGACGGTCCCGTCCGCCGCGCGATCCGGGACTGGCGCGATATGCGGCCGGAATTGGCGCCTTTCTCTTCTCTGTCGCGTTATGAATGCGAAATGGCGGCTTTTGAAATGCGAGTTGTAGCATCCGAAAGCCCGTTCATCCGGGACGCCTTCTTCGTCGCTGATCGACTCTCCCCTGCCGCCACGCACTGCGCGCGGTCGGCCCCGGGACGAGACGTTCTTCGTCGTGCAGAGGCGTCCCCTTTCACTGCATCTCTCTGCGACGACATCGATCCGGGCCGCGGAGAGGAGAGAAGAGGAATCGATGAGCGGAGTCATCGTCCACGAATGGATAGAGCCCTTCGGCGGCGCGGAGAAGGTTCTCGACGCCATGGCCGACTCGTTCAGCGACGCCGAGATCCTGTGCCTGTGGAACGACGCCCCCGACCGCTATCCGGACCACGTGGTCCGCGAGACCTGGCTGGCGCGCACGCCCCTCCGCTCGCACAAGGCGCTCTCCCTCCCCGCCATGCTGCCGACGTGGAGGTCGCAGCCGTTCCACGACTACGACTGGGCGCTCGTCAGCTCGCACGCGTTCGCGCACCACGTGCGCTTCCGCAACCAGCCGGACGGCTTCCGCAAGTACGTCTACGCCTACACGCCGGCCCGCTACGTGTGGAATCCCGAGCTCGACTCTCGGGGGGACGGCGCCGCCGTGCGCGCGGTCGCTCCCGCGTTCCGCGGCATCGACCGCAGGCGCGCGCAGGAGGCGACGTCGATCGCCGCCATCAGCGAGTACGTCAAGGAGCGGATCGACCGGGCGTGGGACCGCGACTCGATCGTCATCCATCCACCGGTCGACGTCGAGCGGATCCACGCGGTCGCCGACTGGTCGACGCACCTCACTCCCGAGGAGGAGCGGATCGTCGAACGGCTCCCCTCCGACTTCGTGCTCGGAGCCTCCCGGTTCATCGCCTACAAATCCCTCGAACTCGTCATCCGCGTCGCGGAGGCCATCGGCACGACCGCCGTGCTCGCCGGCTCAGGTCCCGAGAAGGAGAGGCTCGAAGCCGCAGCGGCCGCCTCCTCGGCGCCCGTCGTCTTCATCCCCCGGCCTTCGGATGCACTCCTCTTCACGCTCTACGAGCGCTCGCTCGCCTACGTCTTCCCACCGGTCGAGGACTTCGGGATCATGCCGGTCGAGGCGATGGCCGTCGGCACCCCCGTGATCTGCAGCGACACCGGCGGTGCGACGGAGACCGTCGTGGACGGAGTCACGGGCGTTCACATCCACGACTGGGACTCCGCGGACCTGGCCGACGAGGCGATCCGAGCTCTGTCGCTCGATCCCGAGGCCGGCAGACGGCACTCCTGGATGTTCGCACGCTCCCGGTTCGAGGAGCAGCTCGCCGACTGGGTCCGGTCGTGACCACCAGAGGTGAACCCGCCGGAGCGGCACCGGCATCCACCACTACGGAGGAACCGTCATCAGCGTCCACGTCCTGATCGTCAACTACGCGTCCGCCGAACTCGTCAGAGCGCTCGTCGCCTCGCTCCGCGACGAGCCCGTGGACTCGATCCGCGTGCTGGAGAACGGCTCCGGTCCCGAGCAGGTCCGGATCCTCGAGGAGGTCGCCCGCTCCGACGAGCGGATGCAGGTCTCGGTCAGCCCGACCAACCTCGGATTCGGCGCAGGAGTGAACAGACTCGCCGACAGCGTCGAGGCTCCCGACGAGGACGTGCTCTGGATCCTCAACCCCGACACGGTCGTCGCGCCCGGGTGCGTGGCCGTGCTCGAGGAGCATCTCGCCACGCACCCGAGGACCATCGCCTCTCCTCTGATCCTCGATGCGACGGGAGGGGTGTGGTTCGCCGGCGGCGAGCTCTCCCTCCCGTCCGGCCGGTCGACCCACTCGGGCTACGGCCGATCGCCGGACGGCCTTCCGACCCGGGCGTTCCCCACCCGGTTCATGACGGGAGCGGCGATGACGACGACCATGACGACCTGGCACGCCCTCGGCGGCTTCCGGGACGACCTCTTCCTCTACTGGGAGGACAGCGAACTGTCGGTGCGCGCCTCACGGTCGGGCATCGAGCTGACGGTCGTTCCGCAGGCGCGCATCATGCACCTCGAGGGCGGGTCGAGCTCGGCCGGAATCGGCAGGAGCACCACTTACTACTACTACTACGCGTTCAATCGGATAAGAGTCTGCTCGCAGTACACCCGGAAAGCCGATCTCCTTCTGGGCCGGGGGCTCATCGAGACTCTACGGAGTGTCGTCAAGCCGCTGTTCAAGGAGAAGAGCGGCCGAGTGGCGAAGACTCGTGCCTCTCTTCGGGGAATGCTCTCCGGAATCAGAGCGCCGCGCCTGCATCCGAACGATCGATAGGACGTGCGACAAGAGCCCCCCGGTTCTTCGATCAGAGGAGAGTCTTCTCCCGATATGTGGGCCGGCCGACCTCGACGGGAACCTGCCATCGAGAACGGGCGGGTCAGGACACCCGGGTCCGTCCCGGGTGAGTGCGGAAGACGGGCCTGCGCTTCCGCGCGCCGACCATCCCGGAGCGCCCGGCGCGGAGCTCAGTGCTGGATCATCCAGGCGGCAGCGTCCAACCGGGTGTCCTGAGCCGGCAGCGAAGCGAGCACCTGCGACACGGGCAGAGGCCGCTCGAGAGCGGCGCGGATCGCGTGTGCGAGTGCTGCCGGATCGGCGTCGGCATCGAGGACCGTGTGCCCGCGGGCGCGCAGCCAGTCGGCGATACCCGTCTCGGTGGACGCGACGACGGTGCACCCGTGCGACAGCCCTTCGAGGATCGGGAGGCCCACCTGCTCGCGCCACCGCGGGGTGCGCTGCGAGAAGAGCACCAGCACGGAGGCCTCCGCCAGCCGCGCATGGATCGTCTCCCCCGGCGGGTCCTCGAGGAACTCGACCCTGTCGTCGGACTCGGCGAGGTCGGACACGCGTGGAGCCAGCTCGCCTTTGCCGAGGATGCTGGCGCCGTCGGCGCCGTCGGCGATCGCCGGCCAGGCTCTGAGGAGGTGCTCGACGCCTTTGCGGGCCTCGAGGGAGCCGAGGAAGACGAGCCGCCGCTGTCGGGTCGGAGGAAGCGGATGCTCGGTGCAGGCCGGAGCCAGAGCGCCGAAGAGCCGGGTCCTCACGCCGTCGAGAGCGGCGCCGGCCAGCCGACGATAGACCTGCTCCGCGGCGGGGATGCCGAACGCGATGCGGTCGTAGCCGCCGACGAGCAGCCGCATCATCGCGGCCGCGATCGGGCGGCACACGGACAGAGGGAGGCGGGTGTAGCCCGCGATGTTCGCAGCGAGATCGTCGTTGCCGATGGCGTACGCGCTCACGACGGTGTGCCTGCGGCGCAGCGCGTCGGAGGTCCGGATCGCGGCGAGGTGCAGGAGGAGTCCCGGCCAGGCGTTCAGCTGGAACGGCTCGTTCAGTTCCACGGTCCTGTACGGGGTCCGGAGGAGGTGCACCGCGGTCCGGACGCGTCCGAGCCGACGGTACGAGGCCCGACCTGCGACGGCTTCGTCGAAGTCGTAGTTGCGGGCGCGGAAGACCAGCCGGACTCCGAGGTGGGCGAAGCGCTCCAGGTGCACGGTGCGCGCACGGTCGTACACGGCGATGCTGTCGCTCGAGCGCGTCATCGCCGGTCACCCGTGAGTACCGGTCCATCGGCGCGCAGCACCCGCTGCAGCTCCTCCGCGATGGAGTCCCAGGAGAACAGCGTCGACGCCTTCTCGACAGCTCGACGCGCCATCGCGGGATAGCGGTCCGACAGCGCCAACCCCACGATCGCCTCGGCGAACTCCTGATCATCGGCATCGGGTGGCAGCAGGCGACCGTCCACCCCGTCATCGATGATCTCGGGGATGCCGCCCCGGGCGGGAGCGACGACCGGCGTCCCGACCGACATCGCGTCGACCAGCACCATGCCGAACGGCTCCTCCCACCGACAGGGGTAGAGCAGGACGTCCGCTCGTGCCATCTCCTCGAGCAGGACATGGGGGTTCACGAAGCCGTGGACGCGCACCCGCTCGACGCCGCACTCCTCGTTCACGCGCCGCGCCTCCTCGCGGACCCGCCGGATGTAAGGAGACTCCCCGGTCGAGCTCCCCGTCGCTTTGCCGCCGTAGACGTCGAGGGTAGTCGGGGCGATCCGATTGGCTGCACCGCACACGCGCACAGCTTCCACCACTCCCTTCTCGGCGATCAGGCGCCCGGCGAACAGCGCCGAGACCACCTCGGGACGCCCACGATCCGACCGGGCCCCCGCCACCACGGTGGCTCCGTTGTAGAGGACGCTCGACCGGTCCCCGGGCACACCGAGCAGGTCGACCGCCCTGCGCCTCAGGTACCCGCTGCAGAAGGCCCAGTCGTCGACCGAGCGGAGGACTTCATCGACTCCGCGGCGAGCGCCGAAGCCGCGGCGGACCCAGCTCTCCACCGAGTCGACCGCGTCGTTGTGCATGTGCAGGACGATCCGGCCGGCGTACCCGGACCGTCGCAGCTGGACCGCGTAGCCGGGACGGTTGTGGATGTGGACCACGTCCGCGCGCGCGAGGGAGGGCGAGCACCACCAGACCCAGACGACGCCCTGGAGCGTGAGGAGGCGCAGGACGCCGTGGGGATTCCGCCGCGTCAGAGCGCCCGCCGCGCGGCTCGCCCTGCGCAGAATCCGGTCCAGAGCGGAGTACGAGCGCAGCGGTGCGAGGGGCACCCCTGAGGCGAAGTCCGGGGAGGCCGCCGGGCAGAACACCTCGACGGAGAGGGTGGACGAGAGGGGGCGGTAGGCGTTGCGGACCCAGCTCGCGACGGCGCCCCCGGTCCCGTCGAACCGCTCCTCGACGGGAAGCAGCACGGCGACCGTGCGAGCAGGCGCGCGGGACGACCGCGCCCTCGCCGTGCCCACCAGCAGAACGACGGTGGCGTCGCGCGAGAGGACGAGGGTGATCAGGAGCGCGAGCACTGCGGCCACGACCTGCGCGGCGAAGCGGAGCACGGTCGGCGACGACTGCAGGAGCAGTCCGACCGCCACCACGGCGAGCGCGAGCGGCACCGAGTGGAGGAACGGCGAGAGCGTCGAGGCGAGGTACTCGCGGAGGGTGGCGCGCGTGATGCGGCGCAAGCAGAGGAATCCGATCACGTAGCTCATCGCGCCCATGGCGACCATCGACCAGGCCGCGCCGAGGACTCCCCCGGTCATCGTGGACACGATGACCAGGGGGATGTTGACAGTGGTCCGGACGAGATTGAAGGCGAGGCCGAGCCGGACGTTGTCCGTCGCCTGCAGCAGCGATCCGAGCGGGTTCCCCAGTGCTCGGAGCATTCCGACGACCGCGAGCAGGGCCAGGACTTCGCCGTACCCGGCCCAGGTGCGCCCGAAGACGAGGACCATGACGTCCTCCGCGGTGAGTGCGACACCGACGAGCAGCGGGATGCTCGCCAGACCGCAAAGGGTGACCATGCGCAGATAGTTCTGCCGGATGCGGCCGAGATCGTCCTGGATCAGTGCGAAGTAGGGGAAGAGGACCCGCGTGATGATCGGATTGATCCGCCCGGGGATGCTCACGCCGACGTTGAAGGCCAGGTTGTAGCCGCCCAGAGCGGCGGTGCTGACGAACCGGCCGGTCGAGATGGAGCTGAGGGTGTTGCCGATGTAGTTGAGGACTCCGTCGAGGGACTGGAGCACGCCGAAGCTCAGGAATCTGCGGGTATCGGACCACCGGAACCGCCGGCGGAGGCGGAAGTAGCGTCGTCCCGCCACGAGGAAGACCGCGGTCCGCCCGGCGGAGGCGACGACGACCGCCCAGGCGGCGCTCGCCGCGCCCGCACCGGCCAGTGCCAGTACGAGCGACACCGAGAGGAGCAGGGCGGCGAAGAGCACGTCGGCGATCCCGAGCGGCTTGAACAGCAGACGCTTCTCGAGCATGGCCCGTGCCGCCTGTCCCCAGGAGGTGATGAGGAACGCGGAGGAGCCGATCACGAGCAGGGGCCAGGCCCCCGCGGCGTGGAAGAACGCGGCGACGGCCGGGCTCGCACCCGCGACGATCAGCACGACGAGAGCAGAGAACCCGACGTTCAACCAGTGCACCGAGGACAGCTCGGACGACGTCACCGAGCGGCGCACGATCAGCGCGTTCGTCAGGCCGAGGCCGATGAAGACGTCGAGCAGGGAGTTGAGGATGGTGATCATGGCGACCAGGCCGAACTCCTCCTGACCGAGGATCCTGGCCAGGACGAAGATCTGCAGGATCTGCCCGAGGCTCCCGCCGACCACCGAGAACGCCGTCCACTTCGCACCGGCCACCGCGCGGCTCTCATGGGTCTGCGCGCCCGGGCGGGAGCGGGCGTCGCGGCGCGGTCGGTCCCCCCGGTGCCCTTGTTCCGCGTCAGGCACGGGGATCGTCCCGGATCGCGGCCAGGTCGGCGTCGGAGTAGGTCGCCCTGAGCTGCCGGTCGTTGCCGCCCTGCTCGATGTTCGCCGACATGAGCGAGACCCGCTGAGCGCCGGGGATCCCCGGCACGTCGAGCGCACGAGCTCGGACCTGCCGGGAGACCGCTCCGGCGCGGAGGGTGCACCGGTGCAGCCACAGGTCGTCGCCGTCGGGGCAGTGGTCCATGAAGGCGGTGCCGTGCCGCCGCGCCTCCTCGAGGACCGCCACGGGATAGAGGACGCCCGCGACTCCCGTGTTGAAGACTCGGGAGGACGCCTCGGTCGACGCTCTCATCGGCCACGAATCATAGGGGCGCACCCGGCCCTCGCGGTCGAACGTCATCTCCTTCGACCGGTAGGCCACGACGTCGTCAGGATGGGCCGCGCCGACTCGGACGAGCCCCGCCAGCCAGTCGCGCCCGTAGTGGACGTCGTCGTCGGCCGTGACCAGCGGGAGCTCGATCCGCTCGGCCTCCACGGCGTAGGGGTAGTACTTCTTGTGGGAGCGGTAGTCGGGGCATGCGGCGATCTCGAGTCCTCGCCGCTGCAGGCGGAGCAGGCGACGGGGCAGGGGGCGTGACAGGTCGGACTCGCTCAGCCACAGCACGAGCCTGCGCGGGCGGGTGTAGCCGGAGCCGATCGACTCGATGACGAGGTCGACGTCCGGGATGCGCGGCCCGAACGAGGTGAGGGACACGGCCACCGGCGCGGTGCCCGTGAGCGGCGACGACCGCACCGCGCCGGTGGCCCGCCAGAGGGCGAAGCGCGCGCGCTTCGCAGCGGCGCTCGCCGCATGGCGCATGAAGGGCAGGATCGGCACGGGATCTCCTCGTTCTGTCGTCTGATCGGCCCGGGAACGCATGGTCGCGCGCTCGGCGGCATGCCGGCCGGAGGGCGCCGGCCCGGCCGCGGGACCGCACGGCGAGCGCCTCCTCGACGAGGAAGCCCGCCCAGCGTAGGAGGCCGCAGCCGCCTCGCGACCGATCGCGCACGTCCGACGCACAGAACGCGCCACCGACCGTCTCAGGGCACCGCAGCGCGCCTACACTCGCCGCAGTGCGGACGGCGGACGCTCGAAGCCGGATGCCGCCTCCGCTGCACGGGAGGCGCCTCTCGGCTGGATCCGAAGGAGACGATCGATCGTGACCGCCCGGACCGTCCCGCCCACCGGACGCGGACCCGCAACGCTCGGTGCCGCTGCTCCCGCGGACCTCGCCGAGGCGAGAGATCGACGGAGACGGCGTGGCCAGGTCCTCGTGATCGCGCTCGTCACCTTTGCGCTGGGGTCCTCGAGAAGCGTCGTGAACCTGCTGGTCGGCGGACGGGCCGCAGCTACCGCCACCTCGACCGGCACCGTGGTCGCGACAGGTGCGGGCGAGCTCGCCGGGAACGTCGCCGCCGCCGCCTTCGTCCTGGCCTGCCTCGGCGTCGTCGTCGCCAACGTCGCGCAGGTGCGGCGCTTCCCGCAGCTGACAGCTCTCATCCTCTTCCTCGTCTTCTTCGCGGTCGTCACGGTGGCCGACTTCGTCGCGAACGAGGCGTCCGGCCTCCGCTTCTCCTACTACGCGATCGCCGTCCTGCTCGTCGTCGGATGGAGCGTGCAGCCGCGCTTCGAAGACCTCGGGATCATCGGCGCCGTCGGGCTGCTCGTCGCCGTCGCCAGCCTCGCGCTCATCCCCTCCGGCACCGGGTGGATGTCCGAGAGCTACGCCACCCTCAACGAGAAGGCGCTGATCGGCGACAGGACGCTCGGCGGCATCTACCCGCAGGGGAACATCCTCGGCATGGTCCTGAGCTCGACCATGCCTCTGATGCTCCTCTTCAAGCGGAGGCTTCTCGGCCTCGCCTCGTTCGCCGTGGGTCTGTGGGCGCTCCTGCTGACCGCGAGCCGCACCTCCTGGGCAGGCCTCGCCGTGAGCACCGCCGTCGTGCTCGTCCTGCTGGCCGCGCGGAAGGGCCGGGTCCTCCGGATCCTCACCGTCCTCGGTGCCGTGGCGATCACGTCGGTGGTCGTGGCCCTCCCGATCCTCACGACCGATCCACTGGCCTTCACCGCACGGGGCCAGATCTGGATCTACTCGAGGGAGCACTGGGGGTCTCCGACGGCGCTCCTGTTCGGCAGCGGGCTCGATGTCTACGGGATCGGCGGTGCCATCGCCACGGCCCTCGGCGCTCCCTCCTATCACGGTCACAACGAGTTCGTGACTCTGATGACGACCTCGGGTCTCGTCGCCGCCGTGCTCTTCGCCGTCCTGTTCGGACTGGCTGTCGCTCGCGTCCTGATGCTCCCGATCGGACGCCCGATGCGCACGGTGTCGTACTTCCTGCTGACCCTGATCGGCATCTCGATCGCGGAGACGCCGCTGCGGATCGACACGGTCGACCTGCTGGCCTGGTGCACCTGGCTGCCGCTGGTGCTCTGCTTCTTCGCCGTGACCGGATCCGAGGGTCCGCTCGTCGCCGGCACTGCCGACAGAAACCGTGCTCGTGCGGTCACGCCGCCGCTCGCCCTTCATCGCCTCGACCCGCCGCGCACCCCGAGCGAGCCGTCCGGGCGGCGCGCCGCCCCCTGGCGGTGACTCCGACCGTGCCCTGGTCATGGCGGATCTCCGACGACGCCGCATGGGTCCGGACGGAGGACGCCGTGGTGGCGCTTCTCATCGTCGGCGCCGCCGAGCCGCTGGTGCTGAGCGACACAGCCGCCTCGATCTGGTCGGTGGTCGCGGCGGCGGACCCGCGCCACTGCACGACCGAGCTCGTCGTCGACGCGCTGGCAGACGCCTACCGCGTCGCGAGCGAGCAGATCGCCGGAGACGTCGAGCGCTTCCTGGCCGAGCTCCTCGAGCACGGGCTCCTCGAGCGCAGCTCCGCGTGAGGCGGTTCAGCCCGCGACGCGTTCGAGCAGCTGCGTCCAGGCCTCGCCCACTCGAGCAGGAGAGTGCGCAGAGGCCGCCCGCCGCATCCGCGCCGACCGATCCGCCCACTCGTCGTCATCGGACAGGAGCAGGGAGCACGCCCGAGCGAACTCCTCCGGGGTGTCGGCCACGAGCGCGGCCGACTCGAAGGACCCGAGGCCGCGAACCCCGTGGCGTGTCGACACGACCGGCTGGCCGGCCGCACCCGGTGCTCCCATCTTCATGTTCACTCCACTGCCCGAGAAGATCGGATTGACGAACACCCTCGCGGCGTAGAACGGGCCGGGATCATCGACCTCCCCGGCGAAATCGACTCCGGGAGTCTCGCGGAGGAAGGAAGCGAGGGAGCCGGAGGCTCGGCGGCCCGCGACCAGGAGCCGGACGTCGGGGCGGATCCGGCGGATCCGAGGGAGGACCTCCGCGATGAACCAGCGCAGCCCCGTCTCGGTGTGCGACTGGTCGAGGGATCCCACGAAGGCGACTCGGTCCTCTGCAACGACCGTGGGGCCCACCGGAAGCCGCGCGTCGTCGAAGACCGGAGGCAGGTACTCCACAGGGCCGCGGAACCGACGGTAGGCGCCGGAGTCCTCCGGCGAGATGACTCCGACCGCGGCGACGGCGTGGAGCAGGCCGGCGCGGACGGAGAGGCCGAGGCGGGCCGCCTCGGCCCGGAGATAGAGAGCGTGTCCGCCTCCTGTGTGGCGGGCGAGGGACCGGAGGAACGCCTTCTCGTCGTTGTGGCTTCGGAGGAGGACCGGTGCCCCGGTGCGCCGGCTCCAGGTGCGGGCGGCGCGCAGAGTCCACTCGTGGGAGGCCACGATGACATCGGGGTGGTACTCCGGGACGGGGCGCGGAGCACGACGCGATGCGAGCTGGTAGGGCTGTGACGGCCGGCGGAGACTCGTGTGACCGAGCCCGCCACGCGGAACGAGCACGGCACCTGGAACCAGTGCCGTATGCAGGTCTCGGACAGCGGAGTCGACGGGCTCCCGGTGGAAGACCACCAGGTCGAGCTCGTGGCCCGCCTCGACCAGGCACCGGATCTCTCCGAGCAGCTCGACGCGTCCGCCGTTGGTGGTGGGGAAGAGCAGGTCGTCCGCGAGGAACAGGATGCGCATGGTGGCCTTTCCGATCAGTGCGCGCTCAGCGGCGCGGTGGAGCGAGGAAGTAGTGGACGACTTCTCGCAGCGACCCGCACAGGTGCGTGAGCGCTCGGGACCATCGCTGGAGGTTCTTGACGGCGAGCGACCGCAGTGAAGCGTCGGCGCGGAGGTCGGTGATGCGCACGACCTCGAGCGGGGCGAACACGGAGTGGAGGACCAGCCGCGGCTTCTCCCGCCACGGAGCCTGAAGTACGGCGATGATGCGCCGAGCCGAATCCGAGCTCGTACGGGTGTGCCACCGCCAGTTCCGCGAGAGGCGCGGATAGACGACGCCCTGGCTCTCAGGGAGCAGCTCGAGCACCTGGCGGAGCGGACCGACGGCTCCCGTCCCGAGCGCGAAGTCCAGCAGCTCGTGCGGGCGCTCCACTGCGAGGTCCCGGATCTCGTCGAGCTGGGCGGAGCCGTCGGACCGCGAGCGGAGCTCGTTCAGCAAAAGGATCCCGAGGTGGTCCCCGGACGACGGCACGGTGATCGCGCGGTGCGCGACATCGACCCTCGTGCGTCGCGACCACAGACGGTCGAACACCGCGCCCCACTCCTCCTCCATCCCGGGGAACCGGAAGTGCAGGTCGATGTCGCAGGGCCAGCTCGGGCTGTACAGCGTGATGGAATGCGGCTGCAGGAAGGCCTTGTCAGGATCCTCGGGGCGGACGAGCCATCCCCTGCTGCTGAGCTCGGCGACCAGGGCTGACAGGCTCTCCTCGGGGACGAGGACGTCCGTGTCGGACGAGATCCTCGGGGAGCGCAGACCTTGCAGCTGCGCCGTCGGACCTTTGACGAAGAGCACTCGCACGCCCACCCGGTCGGCCGCCGCCGCGACGAGCGCATGACAGAGGAGGACCGCGGCGGGAAGCGGGACGGCCCGGGGAGACCCGGCCGTCATCGGGACGGCGGGCGGGGCGTGCAGCACGGGTTCGTTCTGACTGTGCGCCGGCGCGAAGCGCACGCGCGCGCGTGTCGGGCAGACGATGCACCGGCGGATCGTGCACCGGCGGATCTGACACCGGCGGATCGCGGACTGATCGGGACCGCCTCCTCACTGGTTCGGGCCGCCTCGCGTCGAGAATGACGGACGGGAGCACAGCGCTCGAAGGCTATTCGCGGGCCCAGGACGGTCCGCAGCAATGGCGCGTTCCGTCAGAAGAGTGGCCCGCTGCGCTCTTTCGCGCCTCCGGGGCGTCGGCTCCTCTCGAGGACCGATCGCCTTGTGTAGCGTTGCGACCGTGCTGCACATCCGACTCCGCGCCGACTCGTCCGCTCCTCGCCGATCGGGGAGCCTGCCGCTCCTCCGTCCCATCGCGGCGGCCCGGGCGGTCGCCTCATGAGGGGCATCGTCCTCGCAGGCGGATCGGGGTCGCGCCTGTGGCCGATCACCAAGGGCATCTCGAAGCAGCTGATGCCGATCTACGACAAGCCGATGATCTACTACCCGCTGTCGACGCTGATGATGGCCGGGATCGACGAGGTCCTCGTGATCACGACGCCCGAGTACAACGACCAGTTCCGCGCCCTGCTGGGCGACGGGTCGAGCCTGGGCATGCGGATCGAGTACGCCGTGCAGCCGTCCCCCGACGGGCTCGCGCAGGCGTTCCTGATCGGTGAGGAGTTCATCGGCGACGAGTCCGTCGCCCTGGTCCTGGGCGACAACATCTTCCACGGCACCGCCCTGGGCACCGCCCTCGCGGCGAACACCACGATCGAGGGCGCCGTCATCTTCGCCTACCAGGTCGCCGACCCGCGCGCCTACGGAGTCGTCGAGTTCGACGAGCACTTCCGAGCCGTCTCCATCGAGGAGAAGCCCGAGCAGCCGCGCAGCAACTACGCCGTGCCCGGCCTCTACTTCTACGACAACGACGTCGTGGCGATCGCGAGGACGATCACGCCCTCGGCCCGCGGCGAGCTCGAGATCTCGACGATCAACGAGCGCTACCTCGAGGCGGGGCGGCTGAACGTCCAGGTGCTCGACCGGGGAACGGCCTGGCTCGACACCGGGACCTTCGACTCGATGATCGAGGCGACGGAGTTCGTGCGCGTGATCGAGCAGCGGCAGGGGTTCAAGATCGGCTGCATCGAGGAGATCGCCTGGCGCAACTCCTGGATCGACGACACCCGCCTCGCCGAGCTCGCCGCACCGCTGGTCAAGAGCGGCTACGGCGCCTACCTCCACCGCCTTCTCAGACTCGAAGGCGTGAACGCGGGCCGCTGAGCCCGGCCTCCCCGACCTCCCCGACCTCCAGGAGAACCCCGTGCGGATCCTCGTCACCGGCGGTGCCGGCTTCATCGGCAGCAACTTCGTCCACCTGACCCTGCGCGAGCGTCCCGACGCGCGGATCACCGTGCTCGACAAGCTCACCTACGCGGGCAGCCGCGACTCCCTCGCCCCCGTCGCCGACCGCGTGCGGCTGGTCGAGGGCGACGTCGCCGACGCCGAGCTCGTGGACCGGCTGGTCGCCGATGCGGATCTCGTGGTGCACTTCGCTGCGGAGTCGCACAACGACAACTCGCTGCACGACCCGACGCCCTTCCTCGCGACGAACGTCATCGGCACCTTCGCGCTCCTCCAGGCGGTGCGCGCGCACGACGTGCGGTACCACCACATCTCGACGGACGAGGTCTACGGCGACCTCGAGCTCGACGACCCCGCGCGCTTCACCGAGCGCACCCCCTACAACCCCTCCAGCCCCTACTCCTCGACCAAGGCCGCCAGCGACCTGCTCGTGCGCGCCTGGGTGCGCTCCTTCGGCGTGCGCGCCACGATCTCCAACTGCTCCAACAACTACGGCCCCTACCAGCACGTCGAGAAGTTCATCCCCCGCCAGATCACCAACGCCATCGACGGCATCCGCCCCAAGCTCTACGGCACCGGCGCCAACGTCCGCGACTGGATCCACGTCGACGACCACAACACCGGCGTCTGGGCCATCATCGACCGCGGCGAGATCGGCGAGACCTACCTCATCGGCGCCGACGGCGAGAAGAGCAACCTCGACGTCGTCACCCGCATCCTCACCGCCTTCGGACAGCCCGAGGACGCCTTCGACCACGTCACCGACCGCGCCGGACACGACCTCCGCTACGCCATCGACTCCACGCGCCTGCGCACCGAACTCGACTGGCGCCCCCGCTACACCGACTTCGACGCAGGACTCGCCGCCACCATCGACTGGTACCGCGCCAACGAGGACTGGTGGCGCCCCGCGAAGGCCGCCACCGAGAAGAAGTACTCCGCTCAGGCCTGACGCGGCCCGCCGGCTCGGATCAGCGCGGACCGACTCCGGTCGACACCCGGCCCGAGGGCCGCGGAGCGTCGCACGGGCCGGGGGTCCGCTTCGCGCGGAAACGACCGGACAGGACGATGCGGAGCAGCTGCAGCGGCTCGAGGAGATAGCGGGCCGCGAGGCGGCGCGGATCGCGGGCCAGACGGAACAGCCACTCCACGCCCAGGGCGCCCATCCACCGCGGGGCGAGCGCCTGGGTGCCGGCGATGTAGTCGAGGCAGCCGCCGACGTTCGCGAACGCCGCTCGCGGGGCGAGCTCCCGGTTCTCCAGGATCCAGCGCTCCTGACGGGGCATGCCCATCCCGACCAGGACGAGGTCGGCGCGGGCGAGCGACTCGGCGAGCGGCCGCTCCTCGCCGGCGCCGTGCCACTGCTGGTCGAATCCGTCGTACGCGAGCCAGGTCATCCGGGAGGTGCGGGCGGCGACCGCCTCCGCCGCTGCGGCCGACGACTCCGGCGTGCCGCCCACGGCGACCACCACCAGAGGCTCGTCGTTCTCGATCAGCGGGAACAGCCAGTCGGTGCTGCCGATGCGGTGCTGAGGCGTCAGAGGCGAGTCGACCGCCGTTCCTCGGGCGAGCGCCAGGATCGGCCAGCCGTCGATCAGCACCGTGTCGGCCTGCTCGCAGAACCGGCGGAAGTGCTCATCGGTCTGCGCCATGTAGAGCCCGTGCAGGTTCAGGTTCCCGATGATGCGGCCCCGGTGCTCGCCGGCGAGGATCTCGGCGATCATCTCCGGAGCGGTCCGGGCGTCCACATGACCGAGGTCGAAGGGGAGCGCGGTGCGCGCAGCGGCTGTCATGCGGTCTCCTTCACGGAGGTGACGATGGTCTCGACGCGGCGGGCCCACGAGTGCTCGGCCCAGACGTCGCGCTGGCGGTCGGCCGCGACCCGGGAGAGCTCCGGCAGCGAGCGGACGCTCTCGGTGAGGACGCTGCGCAGGTCCTTCTCTCCCGCCGAGTCGTAGCAGACGACGGGGTAGCCCTCGCGCTGGAGGCCCGCCGTCACGTCGTGCCGGCTCGCGACCACAGGCTTGCCCGCGGCGAGGTACTCCCAGAGCTTCAGCGGGGAGAAGTAGCTGCCGTTGGCGCTGGAATGGCCGGCGAAGCAGAGGTCGACGCCGGCGAGGAAGGCGGGGACGTCGTCGGGGTGCACCCGTCCGCGGAAGGTGACGCGATCCGCGAGGCCGAGCTCGCGGACCTGCCTCTCCAGGTCGGCGCGGACCGGTCCGTCGCCGGCGATGTCGAGGTGGACCTCGCCCAGGTCCTCCGAGGCGAGCAGCTCGATCAGCGAGGAGACGTTCTGCCACGGGTAGAGCGTGCCGAGGAACCCGATCCGCGGGGTGCGGGTCCCGTCCACGATCTCTGCGGGGCGGTGCACGGTGTGGTCGACGCCGTTGGCGACGACGAGGATGCGCTGCCGGGGGATGCCGTACCGGGCGGTGAGCTGGTCGGCGAGGGCGTCCGTGACGGCGACGATCAGGTCGGCGCGGCGGAGCGTGCGTCCCTCCATCCACTCGGCGAGAACGCGGCTGGTGGTCGCCCGCCGCTCGCTGGTCGCCTCGACGGCGAGGAGGGCGTTGACCTCCAGGACCCAGACGGCCCCGGTGAGGCGACGGGCGAGGGAGCCGAGCTCCTGGAAGAGCGCGTACCGCTCGTAGGCGAAGACGGCGGTCGACCCGGAGACCCGGCGCTTCAGCTGGAAGCGCGAGCGCACCCGGGAGACCAGCCGGAAGACGTCGGTCGCCACGATGGACAGGCGCGAGCCGGACATGCGGCTCTCGGACCCCTGACCGTGCACCGCCTCCGGCATGGTGTCCCCCACGATGAAGCGCTCGACCTCGACTCCGCTCTGCTCCAGGCCGTTGATCACGCCGAGGATGTGCGAGCGCGGGCCCAGACTCTCGGTGGAGGGCTTGGTCGACAGGCGCGGAGCGCCGGATAGATACAGTGCTTTCACGGGGCGATGCTCTCCAGACGGATCACTTGACGGTAACACCGGGCAATTCGGGTCCGAGACCGGTTCGGCTACCCGTTGGGGGGTCATGGGGGCGAGAATCGTTCACCTCGCTCGTGAGTCCGATCGATTAGCCTTCACCTCGGTTCGTCGAGTATTACAGACAGTGCAGGACGGTGGCATGACACCCGTTCGTCCGACCGACAATCATCGGATTCCCAAAGGGGACTTCATATCCTGAACACATTGAAAGGGAATCACGCGTGACCGATCCGGCCCCGAAGAGGAATACCGTCCGAGTCCTCCTCTCCGTCGCTCCGCCGGACGGAACCACGCGATTCGTCGACCAGGTGACGCGCTTCGCTCCCGAAGAGATCGACTTCTCCTTCTTCTCCTGGAGAAAGGCGTTGATCGGCGGATGGGACGTGTTCCACGTCCACTGGCCGGAATTCCTGATGAGAGGGAGATCGAAGCCGATAGCCGCGGCACGGACGGCATTGTTCGCGCTCTTTCTCGCTCGCTTGTCGCTTTCCCGGGGAAAGATCGTCCGCACTCTGCACAACCTCGAGCCGCACGCCCCCGGCGGTCGCATCGAGACGGCGCTCCTGTCCGCTCTCGAGCGCCGCACGGACCTCTTCGTGACCCTGACGGGGGTGACGCCGGTGCCGCGCGGTGCACGCTCCGTCCTCATCCCCCACGGCCACTACCGGGACGTGCTCCCGCTCGAGCACAGCGCTCCGGTGCAGCCGGGACGACTGCTGTACTTCGGCCGCATCGAGCCCTACAAGAACGTCGAGCGCCTGGTCGAGGTCTTCCGGGAGCTGGACGATCCGGAGCTCGTCCTCGGCGTCGTCGGCAAGGCGCCCGCGGCCCTCGCCGAGCGGATCGCGCGGGCCGCCGCTCTCGACGCCCGTGTCGCGACGCGCTTCGGCTTCGTGCCGGACGAGGAGATGGTCGCCGAGATGACCTCGTCGCAGCTGGTGATCCTCCCGTACACCGAGATGCACAACTCGGGCATCCTGCTGGTCGCGCTGTCGCTCGGCCGCCCCGTCCTCGTGCCGCGCACCCCGGCGAACGTCCTGCTCGCCGACGAGGTCGGGCAGGAGTGGGTACGCATGTTCGACGGCGGGATCGACCGCGACGACCTGCTCGCCGCCGTCCGCGCGACCGCCGATCTCCCCGCGTCGGGACCCGTCCTCGCGGGACGCGACTGGAGCGCCGTCGGCGCGTCCTACGCCCGCGCCTACCACCTCGCGGTCGACGCCCCCGTCGCTCGTGCCCGCCGAACAAGAGGGACCTCATGAGCACCCGCATCTTCGTCAATCCGAGCGGCCAGAAGGAGAACCTGGGCGACTCGGTGCTCCGCCGGGCGTACCTCGATGCACTGCGCGACCAGGGACAGCTGCACGTCTACGCCGGCACCCACTCCGCGTACATCTCGGGACTGGGCCTGTCCGCGGAGGACGTCGTCTACCACTCCCGCTCGAGCTGGCTCCGCGCCGCCCTCGCCGTGGGCCCGCGCGGCTCCCGCATGGGCTTCGCGCTGAACGCGGGCGAATGGGTCCTCGATCGCCGCTTCCTCGTCAACTCCGCCTGGCAGACGGCGCTGCTGACCCGCTCGCGCCTCGGCGGCGGCCGTCCCGTCGCCCTCGGCATCGCGCTGCGGCGGGACCAGGGAGCTCTCCCCCGCCGGTGGTTCCGACGCATGCTCTCCCTGACCGGGACGACCAGCTGGCGCGACCCGGACAGCCGGTCCGACCTGGGCATCGGGACCGTCGCTCCGGACTGGGCCTTCGCGCTGGGCAGCGCGCCCGAGCGGTTCCGCCCTGCGGATCAGCGCCGTGCGATCGCCGTCGCGCTGAGGGGCGATCGCCCGGCCCCCACCGGAGTCTGGCTCGGGACGGTGCGCGCACTCGCCCGCTCGCTCGACGCCCGCATCGTCGTCGTCGATCAGATGCAGGAGGACGAGCAGCGCTGCGCCGAGCTCGCCCGCGACCTGGACGGCACCGTCCTGGGCTGGGACGCCTCCGTCTCGCACGCCGACCACGAGGAGCGGGTGCGCGAGCTCTACCGCGACTGCGCCGCGGTCGTCAGCGACCGGATCCACGCCCTCATCCTCGGGATGACCGAGGGCGCCGTCCCGATCGGCTTCACCACGAGCGACCCGGAGAAGGTGCGCCGCACGTTCGCCGCAGTCACGACCCTGCCGGTGGCCTTCGCCGAGAAGGACGTCACCGGCGAGGCGGACGCCCTGGAGCGGGCGCAGGCCCTGCTCGATCAGAGGGACCGGCTCCTGGCCGACCTCGCCGTCGGGCGGGAGCGCCTCGCCGGGCTCCGCGGCTCGCTCGCCCTCTGACCGCCGGGGCACCCGGGCCGGGTGTCCTCCGCGACCGGGGGCGCCGAGGGCGCCTCCGCGCCGTCAGCGCCGGCGGATCGCCAGGACGGTCCGCTGGAGGAGCCGCGCGTCCTCCCGGTAGGCGCGGAGGAGGAGGACGGCGAGCCCGGCGATCGCCAGGTCGATCGCGCCCACGATCAGCAGCTGGCCCAGGGCGCCGAGGCCGGTGGTCAGCGCCAGCGCGGGCAGAGAGACGACGACGATCGCGACACCGAGCGCGAGCGGACGGCAGGCCTGCAGGAGGAGCGCCCTCACGTCGATGCCGGCGCGCGGCACGGCGAAGAACGACAGCACCACCCAGTTCAGGACGAGGCCGGCGGTGCTGCCGATCGCGACGCCGATCGGCCCCCACACCACTCCGATCGCCATGAAGACGACCATGAGCGAGCGCGAGACGATGCTGAACCGCAGCTGGAGCCCGGTCAACGCCTTCGCCAGGAACACCCAGTAGTAGACGAACCCGAGCGCCTGGAAGACGCCGCCGATCGCGAGGATCCGGAAGATCGTCTTCGACTCGTCCCAGCCGGGGCCGAGCGCGATCTCGATGATCGGGTCGGCGAGCGCGGCTGCCGCGAAGAAGACTCCGCCCATGACGTAGGCGAGCACGAGCTGAGCCCGCTGCACGTACCGCTCGAACTCGGGGCTGTCCTTCATCCGCGAGAGCACGGGGAAGGCGACCCTGGTCATCGGCGCGGCGATCTGCTGGAGCGGCATCCGGAAGATCTGGTAGGCACGGTCGTAGACGCCCAGCGCGCCGGCGCCCCAGACCCGACCGATCAGCACACTGTCGGCGTTGCCGCTGATGTAATTGACCAGCTGCACCCCGACCGTGTTCGCGCCGAAGCCGAGGAACGCGCGCATGCCCTGCGTGCGCGAGGGCAGGCCGGGCAGCCAGCCGGCACCGATCACCAGGACGACCAGGGTCGTGACCGCGACCAGCAGCTGCTGGGCGACGAGGGCCCAGTAGCCGGCTCCTGACAGCGCGAGCAGGACCGCGCCGGTGGAGGCGACGAGCTGCGCCAGAACGTCGGAGGCGGCGAGCCAGCGGAACCGGAAGCGGCGGGAGACCTCCGCCTTGAACTGGGCCGTGACGGAGTTGACCACGAACACCGCGGACAGCGCCTGGCAGACCGGGACGAGCTCGTCGCGCCCGTAGAACGCCGCGATCGGCACCGCGAGCAGGAACACGATCCCGCCCAGCACCAGCCCGAGGAGGACGTTGATCCAGAGCAGGTTGTTGCGCTGGGCGTCGGTCACGTCGCTGGACTGGATTGACGCCATGGAGAGCCCGAAGTCGCCCAGGAGCGTCGCGACTCCGGCGATGGCCAGCACCATGGAGACCACGCCGTAGTCGTCCGGGCTCAGGAGGCGCGCGAGGACCGCGAGCGCGCCCAGCTGCAGGACGAAGCGGATCCACTGCCCGCCGAGCGTGGCAGCGGCGCCGCGGGCGGCGTCACCGGCGATCGTCACCGCGCGGCCTCGACGACGCTCCCCCAGAGATCGCGCGGGAAGGCCTCGAGCAGCGCGTCCGGACGCCAGTGCAGGGGCGGCTCGCCCCCGGCCTGGATCGCCTCGGCGACGGTCGCGGCCGGGGTGAAGCCCGCGCGGCCGGAGCCCTCGTAGTAGTCGCGGTACTTGAAGTCGGGCTCGCTCGCCGAGGCCACCAGCCGGGCCGGGATCCCCAGCGACTCCGCCACGACGATCGCGTGCAGAGACGAGCCGACGACGAGGTCGCTCGCCGCGATCGCACCCAGCACCTCGAGGACGGGGCGCGTCGGCTCGACGAGGCCGTCCTCCGCCCGAGGGGCTGTCCCGTCGGCGCGCATCCGGCGGAGATCGTTGAGGTTCGGGAGGACGGTCACCCGGCGGTCGGGAGTGCCGCGGCGCAGCTCCTCGCGGCCCCAGAGGGTGCCGACGAGCAGGCCCGGGTCGCCGTAGACCTCGGGGACGGCGATGCCCCGGGCGCGGAGGAAGCCGCGGGTCAGAGGGCCGCGGACGGCCCGGACGTCGAGGTCGGTGAAGTCGAACCGCGCGTCCAGCGACTTGCCGTTCGCACCGATGCCCCACAGGGTGTCCCCGTCGCGGGCGAGCTTGAGGATCGACCCCACGGCGAGCAGTCGGCGGCGCTCGGCAGCGGAGCCGGGCGAGATCCCCTCGCGCTGCAGGATCCGCTCCACGATCATCGGGCCGAGCAGATCGCCGAAGTTGTCGACTCTCCTGCGGATCGGCACGAATCGGGCCCAGGGGGCGCGACTGATCGGCTGTGCGGGATTCCAGTGGACAACGTCGATCTTCGGCACAGAAGTATGCTCTCCTCGTCCTGCGGCATGCGAGAATCACGACGCCGACCTAGACTAACGGCACTCGGCACAGCTGCCTCACCGCGTGATATCCCCGCTAGCGAGCGGCGCCCGCGCTCTCGACGGAAGACGATCCCATCTCGAACAATCGATCAGCTCTTGTACCCCCCAACGGGCGGCAGAGGGTCGCGCGAAGCGGAATGCCATCGAGCGATCCTCGACGGGCGAGACGACCGCTACTGGTAGGCGCGCTCCTGGGCTCCGCGGCAGGACTCGTCGGAGTCCAGGTCAATGCTCTCGGGCCTTTCCAGGGAGTGAGCATGCTGCTGGTGGGGCTGTCTTTCCTCACGGCACTTCTCTGGAAGGACAGAGCTCTTCTCGCCCGAGTGAGACTGACTTCTCTCGACTACTCCTTCCTTCTCCTCCTCACCGTCTGGGGAATGCTCGAACTCGTGAATTCGGGCGAATTGAGGCATTCGCCTTTCATCGGCGTACTGCTCACTATCGGTGTCTCTTATGCGGCCACCTTCCCGGTCCGGATGGTCGTCCGCGCTCCGTCGGACCTGGCGCCGTTCCTCCGCGGGTTCAGCGCACCGGGCGTGCTCGTCGCGCTGATCGCGATCGCCCAGCTGCTGCGCGTGCCCGGCGTCAACGAGGTGCTGGTGCAGATCACGAGCTCCGGCGGTCTCGCCGAGCGGCTCTCGAGCGGCTGGGACATCCGGGGCACGTCGACGATCGGCCACTGGACCGCTCTCGGCGGGTACCTCGCCTGCGTGATCGCGGCGTCCTGCGTCGACCTGATCATCAGTTCCGCAGGTACGAAGCTCGCCCCCTGGCCGGTCGCGGCCCTCACCGTGCTCTTCGCGGGCGCCGTCACGACGCTGACGTTCGCGACGATCGGCGCCGCAGCGGTCATCCTGGCTCTCACCGCCCTGCGGCTGAAGGCCCGCCCCGTCCTGGTCCTCTCGGGAGTGGCCGTGCTGGCGGCCGGCTGGCTCGTGCTCGGGCAGAGCATCGCCGCGCGCCTGGAGCAGCAGTCCGGACAGTCGCAGTACGCGATCGCTCAGTACTCCTGGCTGCCGCAGACCATCGGCTACCGGGTCAACATCTGGGTGACGGAGACCCTCCCCGCCATCGCGGAGCGTCCGCTCAACGGCTGGGGCACCCAGGTCTACTCGGCCGTCGACAAGGGCTGGCCCGTGCGGCCGTCCTCGCTGGTGTGGGTGTCGCCCGAGTCCGAGTGGATGCGCACGCTGATCGCGAGCGGAGTCCTCGGCCTCCTCGCCGAGGTCCTGCTGCTGCTGGTCGCGTTCGCCGTCGTGCTCCGCTCCCGTCGGATGCTCGGAGCCGCGGCCGTGTTCCCGGTGACGATCCTGATGGTCGTGCTCGTGGTGATCTCCACCATCCACAGTCACTTCTCGAACCCCGGCGTGCCCCTCGCGCTCTGGCCGCTGGTCTTCGCCGTGGCCGTCGCGGCTCGTCGAGCGAAGACGCCTCCGGTGCCGCCGTCGAAGGCCGGATCGCCGAAGCGTAGCCGGCAGTACCTCCCCCGCTGACCCGGTGCACGGTCGGACGTCGGCCGGCCGTGCAGCCCTGCGGCTAGACCGACTGGCGCCAGGCCCCGCCGTCCCAGAACAGCAGCAGCTGCCCGCCCGGATCGACGGCGACGTCCTGGCCGCCGGTGAGCGCAGTACCGCCCGCAGCGCCGTGACGCACGGTGACCGGACGCGCCCCGGCGTGCAGCAGGTGCAGCCGCTGACCGAAGACGCTGCCCGAAGGCAGTGCCGCCATCGTCAGCGTGTTCGTGGACACCAGTCGCACCATGATCACCGGGTCGGGTGAGAGCGGCAGGCGCTTCTGGGTCGCCGTGACCTCGTTGTTGCCCCAGACGAAGACGCCGGAGGTGGCGACCTCGGTCGCTCCGTCGGCGGGCACGTCGCACCGCCACTCGACGGACGACTGCGGCGACAGGTTCTCCCCCGGCATGTAGCGGAACGGGTAGCTGAACCGCACGTTGCGGGCGCGCACCAGGTGGTCCGTTCCGCTGAAGACGCCCCAGGTGCGGGCGACCACGTCGGGCGTGCTGCGCACCTCCAGTCCGTCGATCTCCGTGCGCTGCTGACCCGGGACCGCGCCCGCCGTGCTGCCCGAGCCGATGGGCCGGGGCGTGCCGGAGGTGTTGGCCTCGAAGTCGAGGATGGTGTCGCGGATCCGCAGCAGGCTGTTCTCGGAGTAGATGCCGTGGTAGTCGCCGGTGCCGGGGTTGCTCGCGCCCGCGCGGAACACGCCACCGGCCAGCACGACCGAGGCGTTGTAGCTGACCAGCAGCGCTCCGGTGCGCTCGGCGTAGACGTCCGAGGCCGTCACCGTCGGCGAGGGGTCGAAGACGCCGGCGCTCGGGTGCCCGGCGGGGCGACGGACGACGCGCACCGCGGCTCCCCGGGCGTCGAACGCCCGGAATCCGTTGATCTGGTGCGAGCGCGAGTCCCCGCCCTTGGCCTCGTCCTGCACGATGACGCCGTTCTCGACGAAACGGGCCGTGCAGTCCACGACCCGGTGCCCGATCCCCCGCAGCTGGTAGCCGGACTGCCCCTGGCTGCCCTGGCCGATGCCGGAGGTGGCCGTGCAGCCGATGAAGGTCACTCCCTCCGAGCAGTGGTGGGTGTCGAAGGCGCTCGAGGTGGTCATCAGCGCGTTCACTCCCGAGACGACCGTGCCGTAGGTGCGGCCGTAGCCGGAGAGATCGCTGTTGGCCGCGACGCGGTTGGTGTCGTCGGAGTAGGAGTGGCGCACATGCGAGTACACGCCGCGGTCGACCTGGCCGAAGCTGCTCCCGACGTCGGAGACGCCGTACCCGAGGATCGACGAGCCCGCGTCGTCGGTCGCGAACCGCACGACCGCGTCCTCGACGAGGTATCCGTAGCAGGAGGTGAAGCGGAAGACCGGGCCGGAGGCACGGGTGACCGTCACGGAGCGCAGCTGCGGATAGCGCAGGCGGGAGAAGTAGACGAGGGGCTCGTTCGACGCGGTCGCGCGCGCGGCCGCGACCATCAGGGTGCCCCCCTCGATCGAGAAGGTCTGGTCCGAGATCTGCGCGACGCGGATGTTGGTGCTGTAGGTCTCGCGGAGCACTCCGCCGAGCACCACCGTCGATCCGGAGGAGGAGCGCACGACCGCGAACTCGCCCAGGCGCGACTCGACGACGCCGTCCCCCGGCCGGCGCTCCGGGATCGGGTCGTCCGAGACGATCTTCACGATCGTGCCGGGAGCCCAGTCCGGTGTGCCGCCGACGCTCAGCTGCGACACGGCGGAGGCTCCGGCGGGCGCGGCGATCGTCACCGCGGTGACGGGGAGGACGGTGCCGTACGCCCCGGAGACCGAGAAGATCGGCTTCGACGAGGTGGCGATGAGGGTCGCCCCGTGCGCGCTCACCCGCAGGGACTTGGCGAGCCGAGGGTAGAGCGAGGTCCCGACGAGGTAGGTGCCGGTCGGGATCACCAGCAGGCCGCCCTCGGGGACGGCGTTCATCGCCTTCTGCAGGCCGGCGCTCGAGTCCGTCGCGCCGGTCGCGTCGATGCCCGAGAAGCGGGCGGCGGAGGCGACCACGGCGATCCGGTCGAGCTCGCCCTGCGAGATCGTGACCGCGGCCTCGGCGGCGGGGGCCGCGGCGGCGCTCCAGGCGCCGACCGCGCCGATCGCACCGGCGGCGAGGACACCGCGACGCAGGAGGGAGGCGGGACGCCCCGGGTTCTCGTGAGTGGTTCGGTCGCCGATCAAGGGGGGCCTCCCGGACGTGCGGTCGTGGGCGCGGGGAGAGCCCCGCGCCCCCATTGTCGGAAGGGGTCGCCGACGGGTGGCGCGAGTGAGCCTTATTCGAGGAGACCCCCTCCCACCAGGGGGACATCTGCGCTCAGCGCAGGAGGTGCGCCTCGATCACGGAGCTCTGGGAGCGTGCGTCGTCGATCTCGTGATCGTCGCCGCAGTAGGCCATCAGCCAGCCGCAGTCCGACTTCCGGGTGGAGCCGAAGTAGGTGACGTCGAGGCCGTAGGTGTCGGCGGCCGTGTAGAAGGCTTCGCCGACGTCCGTCCAGGAGCCCGCGCCGCCCGCGGCGAGAGAGAGGCTCTGATCGCTCGGCCAGCCGACCTCGCCGACCGAGCAGTGCACCGAGTACTGCCGGCACCACTGTCCGAAGGTCGTGACAGCCGCCACGAAGACCTCCTCGTCGCTGCCGCCCTGCTTGTCCGAGCGCAGGGTCGTGCCCGTGCCGCCGGGGTAGAAGTGCTGCGAGTACACGATCCGGTCCAGCGGATCCTGGATCCACGGCCCGTCCGGCGCGATCGCGGCGACGGTGCCGGTCGTCGCCTCCCGCATCCCCTCGACCCAGATCGTGTGCCGATCACCGGTCCCCCGGACGGCCGACACCACGGCCTGCGTGTAGGCCTTGTAGGTCTCGACCGGGACCAGCGCCCGCTTCACCTCGTTGAAGAGGTCGTAGGCGGCGATGCGTCCGTCGTCCTGGAACTCCGCCGCGAGCAGGGTCCAGACCCGCTGCGCCTGGGACACCGAGAGCCCGGATCCGAACCAGACCGTCCCCTCGGGCAGATCGCCCTGGCTCGCCGGGTAGGTGCCGTTGTTGTGCAGGTCGAGCACGACCCGCATGCCGGCGGCGCCGATGGCGGCGATCTCGGTCCGGAGCAGCGAGACCGCCGCCGGATCGAGCCCCTTCGCCAGCGCGTCGTCGGTGCTCTCCCCCTCGGCCTGCGGCTGCAGGAGCGACCAGGGCACCGCGAGCCGGACCAGCGTGAGCCCGCGGCCCGCCAGGAACTCGTAGCTCTCGGCCGGGTTCCCGGCGGTGCAGTCGACTCCGACGTCGACGCGCGACTGCAGGTCGAACACGTTCACGCCGCGGAGGGCGGACCGGCCGCCCAGGTAGTCGTCGACCGAGCCGGTGGCGGATGTCCCCGCTGGCGACGCGGAGGCGGACGCCGGCGCGCAGGCCACGGGAGCAGTGCGGTCGCCCCGCTCGAGGAGCCGCACGGCGACGACGACGAGGGCCGCGACCACCACGACCGCCAGGACGATCACCAGCGTGCGGCGGAGCCGACGGCGCGGCCGATCGCGTGCAGGGACGATGCGAGCCTCCCGAGCCTGCCTGCCCGGCGCGGCCACCGGATCGCCGCTGAGGCTAGCAGAGCCCCGCGACGCGTCAGCGCACCGCCACCGTCGCGCGGTCGCGACCGGTGAGATCGCGCTGCGTGGTCGCTCCGCGCCAGCCGTCGGCGGTGAGCAGGTCGCGGATCTCGGCGCCCTGCAGCTCGCCGTGCTCCATCACGAGCACTCCCCCGGGCCGGAGCAGGCGGAGGGCCGTGGCCGAGAGCGAGCGGACGACGTCGAGCCCGTCCTCGCCGCCGTAGAGCGCGGAGGGCGGATCGAACAGCCGCACCTCCGGGTCGCGCGGGACGGCCGCGGCCGGGATGTACGGCGGGTTGGAGACGACCACCGAGACGGTGCCGTCCAGTTCGGGCAGCGCCCGGGCGAGGTCGTCGAAGACGATGCGCGCGTTCTCGAGCCCGAGCCGCTCGCGGTTGCCGCGGGCCCAGATGAACGCCTCGGGAGCGTTCTCCACGCCGATCACGCGCGCGTGCGGCACCTCGTGCGCGAGTGCGAGGGCCAGGGCTCCGCTGCCCGTGCCGAGGTCGACGGCGACCGGCTCCGGGTCGACGACCGCTCGGAGGGCGTCGATCGCGATCTGCGCGACGCCCTCGGTCTCGGGGCGCGGGACGAACACGCCGGGTCCGACCGCGAGCTCGAGCGAGCGGAACGGCGCGATCCCGGTGATGTGCTGCAGGGGCTCGCGAGCGGACCGGCGCTCGATCGCGCTCGCGAACGCTGCGGCGTGCTCGTCGTCGACGCTCAGCCCCGTGATGAGGCGCGCCTGCAGCCGGCCGCGGCCGAGCCCGAGCAGGTGCCCGAGCAGCAGCTCCGCGTCGACGTCCGGCGTGGGGACGCGGGCGGCGGCGAGGCGGGCGACCGCGTCCGCGAGGAGGGTGCGCGCGTCGGCGCCGGTGGTCACGAGGGTCACGCCTCCTCGGAGCCGATGTCGGCCAGGCGGGCCTCCTCGTCGGCCTGGATGGCGCTCTCCACCACGGGATCGAGCGCACCGTTCATCACGCCGTCGAGGTTGTACGCCTTGTAGCCGGTGCGGTGGTCGGCGATGCGGTTCTCGGGGAAGTTGTAGGTCCGGATGCGCTCGGAGCGGTCCATCGTCCGGATCTGCGTCTTGCGCGCGTCGGAGGCCGCCGCGGCGATCTCCTCCTGCTGGCGCGCCAGGATGCGGGCGCGCAGCACGCGCATGCCCGCCTCGCGGTTCTGCAGCTGGCTCTTCTCGTTCTGCATCGAGACGACGATCCCGGTCGGGAGGTGGGTGATCCGCACGGCGGAGTCGGTCGTGTTGACGGACTGCCCGCCGGGACCGGAGGAGCGGTAGACGTCGATCTTCAGGTCGTTCTGGTTGATCGCGACCTCCTCGGGCGCGTCCACCTCGGGGAACACGAGCACGCCCGTGGTGGAGGTGTGGATCCGCCCCTGCGACTCGGTCACGGGGACGCGCTGCACCCTGTGCACGCCGCCCTCGTACTTGAGGTGCGCCCACACGCCCTGCGAGGGATCGGTGGCGTTGCTCTTGATGGCGACCTGCACGTTCTTGTAGCCGCCCAGGTCGGACTCGTCGCGGTCGAGGATCTCCGTCTTCCAGCCCTTCGCCTCGGCGTAGTGCAGGTACATCCGGAGGAGGTCGGCCGCGAACAGCGCGCTCTCGGCTCCGCCCTCGCCGCCCTTGATCTCCATGATGACGTCGCGGCCGTCGTCCGGGTCGCGCGGGATGAGCAGGCGCCGCAGCTTCTCCTGCGCCACCCGCAGCGACTCCTCCAGCTCGGGGACCTCCTCCGCGAAGGCCTCGTCCTCGCGGGCGAGCTCGCGCGCGGCCTCGAGGTCCTCGCCGGCCTGGACCCAGGCGGAGTGCGCCGCCTTGATCTGGCTCAGCTCCGCGTAGCGCCGGTTGACCTTCTTGGCGCGGGCGGCATCGGCGTGGAGGGCCGGGTCGGAGAGCTGCGTCTGCAGGTCCTCGTGCTCGGCGAGGAGGACGCTGACGGATTCGAACATGGGGTCCTGGCTTCCGGAGGTGGTCGGGGTCGGGCTCATCGCCCGGGGACGCGAAAACGTCCGCGGCCGCCCCCGGTGACAGGGGCGACCGCGGACGTCGGGGCGCTAGTGGTGGCCGTTGCCGTGGCCGGCGGTGGCCGGGCCGACGGCCGACTTCGAGACCTGCATGAGGAACTCGACGTTGGACGAGGTCTCCTTCAGGCGCGACAGGATGATCTCGAGCGCCTGCTGCTGGTCGAGCCCGGCGAGGGCGCGGCGCAGCTTCCAGGTGATCTTGACCTCGTCGGCGCTGAGCAGCATCTCCTCGCGGCGCGTGCCGGAGGCGTTGACGTCGACGGCGGGGAAGATCCGCTTGTCGGCGAGGTGGCGGGAGAGGCGGAGCTCCATGTTGCCGGTGCCCTTGAACTCCTCGAAGATCACCTCGTCCATCTTCGAGCCGGTCTCGATGAGCGCCGTCGCGAGGATGGTGAGCGAGCCGCCGTTCTCGATGTTGCGCGCCGCTCCGAAGAACTTCTTCGGCGGGTACAGCGCCGAGGCGTCCACGCCGCCCGAGAGCACGCGGCCCGAGGGGGCCGCCGTCACGTTGTAGGCGCGGCCGAGGCGGGTGATGGAGTCGAGCAGCACGACGACGTCGTGGCCCAGCTCGACCAGGCGCTTGGCGCGCTCGATCGCGAGCTCGGCGACGGTCGTGTGGTCCTCGGCCGGGCGGTCGAAGGTGGAGGCGACGACCTCGCCGCGCACGGTGCGCTGCATGTCGGTGACCTCCTCCGGACGCTCGTCGACCAGGACGACCATCAGGTGGACCTCGGGGTTGTTCTGCACGATCGCGTTGGCGATCTGCTGCAGGACGATGGTCTTGCCCGCCTTGGGCGGCGCGACGATCAGGCCGCGCTGTCCCTTGCCGATGGGGGCGACCAGGTCGATGATCCGCTGGGTCAGCTTGCCGGGCTCGGTCTCGAGGCGCAGGCGCTCGGTCGGGTAGAGCGGCGTGAGCTTCTGGAACTCGACGCGAGCCGCGGCCTCCTCGACGGTCTGGCCGTTGATCGAGTCGACGCGGACGATCGCGTTGTACTTCTGGCGGCCGCCGCCCTCGCCCTCGCGGGGCTGGCGGATGGCGCCGACGACCGCGTCGCCCTTGCGCAGGTTGTACTTCTTGACCTGGCCGAGGGAGACGTAGACGTCGCTGACGCCGGGCAGGTAGCCGGTCGTGCGCACGAAGGCGTAGTTGTCGAGGACGTCGAGGATGCCGGCGACGGGGATGAGGACGTCGTCCTCGCCGATCTCGGGCTCGAAGTCGTCGCCGATCGCTCCGCCGCGGCGCTTGCGGTCGCGGTAGCGGCTGCGGCGGCCGTCCTCGCCCTCGGCCTGCTGGCCGTTCTGGGGCTGCCCGGAGCCGTTCTGCTGAGGAGCCTGCTGGCCCTCGGACTGCGCGGCGCGCGTGCCCTGGCCGTTCTGCGGCTGCGACTGCGCGGCGGGGCTCTGCTGAGCGTCGTTCTGGCGGTCGTCCCCGCGGTTGCGGTTGCGGTTGCGGCGGTTGCGGCCGCGGCCCGTGCCCTGCTGGTCCCCGTTCTGCTGCTGGTCACCGCTCTGCTGCTCCTGCTGGTCGCCGGAGTCGGAGGAGTCGGCGTCGTTCTCGGCGGGCGCCTGCTCGGCCTGCTCGCCCTGCTCGGAGCCGCCCCCGCGGCTGCGGCGGCGTCCGCGGCGCTCGCGCTGGCCGCCCTCGCGGGAGGAGTCGTCCGACTCCGGCCCGTTGGGCAGCTCGATGTCGATGACGGGCCTCGGGGCCTGGTCGGCGTCGCGGTCCTGCTCGATCACGGGGAGGTCGGGGATCAGCGACTCGACGCCGGTCCCGCCGGGGATGTTGAGGTGCTCGCCGGCGGCGACGGTGCCGCTGGAGGCACGGCGCGAGCTGCGGCGGCGGGGCGTGCGCTCGGCGGGCTCGGCGACCGGCTCGGCCGCCGCGGGGAGCTCGAGCTCGACCGGGGCCGACTCGGCGGCCGTCGCGGAGGGCTCGTCGACGGTGGGCGCAGCCTGCTCGAGGACGTCGGCCGTGTCGGCCTCGGTGCTCTCGACGGGCGTCGGCAGCTCCGCCGGCGCCTCGGGCTGCGGAGCGGACTGCTCGGCCACATCGGCCGGCTCGGCCTCGACGCCGGTGGCGTCGACGTCCGGGGCGACCGCTGCGTCGTCCGGAGCGACCGCGTCGGCGATCGCGGCGGGCGCGTCCTCGGCGGAGGCGGCGCGCAGGTCCGAGATGGCCTGGACCAGCTCGCCCTTGCGGAGCTTGGAGGCGCCGCCGAGGCCGAGCCGCGTCGCGAGAGCCTGGAGCTCGGCGACGCGCAGACCCGAGAGGTCGGCGGTGAGGTCCACGGTCGAGCCGTGGGTGTTGACGTCTGTCACTGGAGAGGGTTCCTTCCCCCCGGGAACGAGTGCTCACCGGGAGAGCTCATCGACCGTGCGGTGCCATCGCGTGTTCTGATCCACGCGATGCTCTCGGCCGCCGGGACCGACTGCCGCAGAGAGCGAAGAGAGGGCCCGGAGACCAGGCGCCGGTCTGCAAGAGGAGCAGGGGCGCCCTTCACACGATGTGATGGCCGTGGTTGTCGGGACGATCCGTCGGACAGATTCCGCTCGTTACGCGGTTCCTCGGGATGCGGTCCCCACTGTAGCACCCTTGAAGTCGACGGCCAGCATGTGCGCGCGCCACGGCGTGGGGGCCTCCCGCTCCACCAGATCCGCGGCGGCGAGGCGCTGTGCAGGGTCGCTGCAGAGCACCAGGACGCTCGGTCCGGCACCCGAGACGACGGCCGCGTAGCCGTGCGAGCGCAGCAGCGCGATCAGCGCGGAGGTCTCGGGCATGGCGGCCGCGCGGTAGTTCTGGTGCAGCTTGTCCTCGGTCGCCGCGAACAGCAGCTCAGGGCTCTGGATGAGGGCGGCGATCAGGAGCGAGGAGCGCGAGACGTTGAACACCGCGTCCTCGTGCGGCACGCTCTGCGGCTGCAGCGAGCGTGCCAGCCGCGTCGACATGGTGTGCTCGGGCACGAAGACGACCGGGGACACACCGCGGTGGACCATGAGCTTCTTCGAGCGCGGGCGCAGCGGCGAGTCGTCGGCGCCGGACGCGTGCGGCTCGACCCAGGCGATGGTGAGGCCGCCGAACAGCGCGGGCGCCACGTTGTCGGGGTGCCCCTCCATCTCGGTGGCGATGCGGAGGAGGTCGTCCGAGTCCAGCTCGACGACGCCCTCGAGCAGGCCCTTCGCGGCCATGATGCCGGAGACGATCGCGGCGCCGGAGGATCCCATCCCGCGGCCGTGGGGGATGATGTTGCGCGCGATCACCTCGATGCCGGGCATCTCCTGCCGCTGGTCGGCGAACGTGTACGCGATGGCCTGCACGACGAGGTTCGTCTCGTCGGTCGCCACCTCGCCCTCGCCGACTCCGTGCACGGTGACCCGCGCACCCGTGGCCGCGACGGCCGTCACGTCGAGCTCGTCGTAGAACGACAGCGCCAGGCCGAGCGTGTCGAAGCCGGGGCCCAGGTTCGCCGAGGTGGCGGGGACCTTGACGTGGACGGTGCGGCCGACGGGAACCGCCGAGGTCATGCGCCGGCCAGCCCCAGCACGTCCGCGATCGCGGCGGTGTCGACCGGGACGACGGTCGGCGTGATGTCCGCGCCGTCGGCCGTGCGGAGCGCCCACTGCGGGTCCTTGAGCCCGTGGCCGGTGACCGTCAGGACGACGGTGGCGTCCTTCGGGATCGCTCCGGCCTCGGCGCGCTCGAGGAGCCCCGCGACACTGATCGCCGACGCCGGCTCGACGAACACGCCGACCTCGCCCGCGAGGATGCGGTACGCCTCGAGGATCTTCTCGTCGCTGATCGCGCCGAAGTAGCCGTCGCTGACGGTGCGCGCGTTCAGAGCGAGCTCCCACGAGGCCGGGTTGCCGATCCGGATCGCGCTGGCGATCGTCTCGGGGTGGCGGACCGGCGCTCCGTGCACGATGGGGGCGGAGCCCTCGGCCTGGAAGCCGAACATGCGCGGGAGGCGGGTCGACTCGCCGCGCTCCAGCTCCTCCGAGTAGCCGCGGAAGTAGGCGGTGTAGTTGCCGGCGTTGCCGACCGGCACGATGTGGAAGTCCGGCGCGTCGCCCAGGACCTCGACGACCTCGAAGGCCGCGGTCTTCTGGCCGGAGATCCGGTCCGGGTTCACGGAGTTGACCAGGTGGACCGGGTAGTTCTTCGCGAGGTCGCGGGCGATGTCGAGGCAGTCGTCGAAGTTGCCCTGCACCTGCAGCAGCTGCGCGTTGTGCGCGATCGCCTGGCTGAGCTTGCCCAGGGCGATCTTGCCCTCGGGCACCAGGACGGCCGCGGTGATGCCGGCGTGCGTCGCGTAGGCGGCGGCCGACGCGGAGGTGTTGCCGGTCGAGGCGCAGATGACGGCCTTCGCGCCGTGCTCGACGGCCTTCGAGATCGCCATGGTCATGCCGCGGTCCTTGAAGGAGCCGGTCGGGTTCATGCCCTCGTACTTGACCCACACCTTCGCGCCCGTGCGCGCCGAGAGGGCCGCCGCGGGGATGAGCGGCGTGCCGCCCTCACCGAGAGTGATGACCGGGGTCGCCTCGGTGACATCGAGGCGGTCCGCGTACTCGTGCAGGACTCCGCGCCACTGCTTGGCCATCTCAGGCTCCTTCAACTCGTAGAACGGACGTCACGGCGCCGACGAAACCATGCGAATGGAGGGCGGTGACGGTGGCCGCCAGATCGGATTCCGCCGCGGCGTGCGTGCCGATGACCAGGGTAGCGGTCGGCTCGCGCCGCTCCGCACCGCCCTGCTCCTCCAGCGGGTCGGCGCCGGGCGGGGTCTGCACCAGTGTCTCGACCGAGACGCCGTGGTCGGCGAAGACGCCCGCGATCTGCGCGAGGACGCCGGGGCGGTCGAGGACCTCGAGGGTGACCTGGTACCGGGTCGTGACGTGGCCGATCGGGAGGACCGCGAGCCCGGAGCTCGCGCTGGTCACCAGGCCGGGGCCGCCGACGACGTGGCGGCGGGCGGCCGAGACGACGTCGCCGAGGACGGCGGAGGCCGTCTCGATCCCGCCGGCGCCGGCGCCGTAGAACATCAGGTCCCCGGCCGCCTCCGCCTCGACGAAGACCGCGTTGTTGGCCCCGTGCACGGCCGCGAGCGGGTGGGAGCGGTGCACGAGCGCGGGGTAGACCCGCGCGGAGACGCCCTCCACGCCGGTCTTGGCGTCGGTCAGCCGCTCGCAGATCGCGAGCAGCTTGATCACGTAGCCGGAGTCGCGGGCCTGGTCGACCTGCGCCTTCGTGATGCCGGTGATGCCCTCGCGGTGCACCAGGGTGACCGGGACGTCGGTGTGGAACGCGAGGCGGGCGAGGATCGCCGCCTTCTGCGCCGCGTCGTAGCCCTCGATGTCGGCGGTCGGGTCGGATTCCGCGTAGCCGAGCTCGGTCGCGCGGGCGAGCGCGTCCTCGAGGCTCGCGTGCTCGGTGTCCATCCGGTCGAGGATGTAGTTGGTCGTGCCGTTGACGATGCCGAGGATGCGGTGGACCCGGTCACCGGCGAGGCTGTCGCGCAGCGGCCGGATGATCGGGATCGCGCCGGCGACGGCCGCCTCGTAGTTGAGCTGGGCGCCGACCTGGTCGGCCGCCTCGAAGAGCTCGTTGCCGTGGGCGGCGAGCAGCGCCTTGTTGGCCGTGATCACGTCCGCGCCGGACGAGATCGCGGTGAGGATGTGGCTGCGGGCGGGCTCGAGCCCGCCGATCAGCTCGACCACGATGTCGGCGCCCAGGATCAGCGACTCGGCGTCGGTGGTCAGGAGATGCTTCGGGATGTCGGTGGTGCGGGGCGCGTCCACGTCCCTGACGGCCACGCCCACGAGCTCCAGCGGCGCCCCCACGCGCTGGGCGAGCTCGTCGCCGTGGTCGAGCAGGAGGCGCGCCACCTGGGCACCGACGGACCCGGCGCCCAGCAGGGCGACGCGGAGGCTGCGGTACTCGATCATCGGGAGGTGGCCTTTCGTTCGATGCCGGCGTCGCGGCGGAGGAGGTCCTCCTCGGTCTCGCCGCGCACGAGGACGCGGGAGCGCCCGTCGCGGACGGCGACCACCGGGGGGCGCCCGAGGTAGTTGTAGTTGCTGGCGAGCGACCAGCAGTAGGCGCCGGTCGCGGCGACGGCGAGCAGGTCGCCCGGCCGGACGTCCGCGGGCAGGAAGTCGTCGTGGACGACGATGTCGCCCGACTCGCAGTGCTTCCCGGCCACCCGCACGAGGGCGGGCTCGGCCGAGGAGGAGCGGTCGGCGATCCGCGCCGTGTAGTCGGCGCCGTAGAGCGCCGGACGGGCGTTGTCGCTCATGCCGCCGTCGACGCTGACATAGCGGCGGACCGCGGTCGAGCCCTCGGAGCCGACCGTCACGTCCTTCACGGTGCCCACCTCGTAGAGGGTGACGCCGGCGGGCCCGATCAGCGAGCGGCCGGGCTCGATCGCGATGTGCGGGACCGGGACGCCGCGGGCCGCGCACTGCTCGGCCACCGCGTCGGCGACGGCGGCCGCGATCTCGGCGATCGGGGTCGGGTCGTCGGCGCTGGTGTAGGCGATGCCGAAGCCTCCGCCGAGGTTGAGCTCCGGCACGGGGCCGTCCGCGAGCAGTGCCGCGTGGACGTCGAGCAGGCGCGACGCCGACTCCGCGAACCCGGCGGAGCCGAAGATCTGGGATCCGATGTGGCAGTGCAGCCCGAGGAACCGCAGGGACGAGAAGGAGCGGATGAGGGCGACCGCGGCCGGGCAGTCGGCGAGCGCGAGGCCGAACTTCTGGTCCTCGTGCGCCGTGGCGAGGAACTCGTGGGTGTGCGCGTGCACTCCGCTGTTGACCCGGAGGCGCACCGCCTGCACGCGTCCGTGCCGCTCGGCCGCGGCCGCGACGCGCTCGATCTCGACGAGGCTGTCGAGCACGATCGTGCCCGCGCCCACTTCGACGGCCCGGTCGATCTCGCGGAGCGACTTGTTGTTGCCGTGGAGGCCGAAGCGCTCGGGCTCGATCCCGGCCGCGAGGGCCACCGCCATCTCGCCGCCGCTGGAGAGGTCGAGGTTCAGCCCCTCGTCGCGCATCCAGCGGGCGACCTCGGTCGAGAGGAACGCCTTGCCCGCGTAGTAGACGGTGACGCCGGTGCCGATGCGGCCGAGCTCGCGGGCGAAGACCTCGCGCATCTCGACGGCCCGGCGACGGGCGTCGGCCTCGTCCACCACGTAGAGAGGAGTGCCGTGCTCGCGCACCAGTTCGGCGACGGGCACTCCGGCGATCCGGAGCGCGCCGTCCTCGCCGCGCTCGGCGCTGTCCGGCCACACGCCGTCGGCCAGCGCGTTCGGGTCGGCGGGCGTGTGCAGCCACTCAGGCGCGAGCGGATGCCGGGGGGCGCGGGCGCGGGCGTCGACGGTGTCCACGGGTGAGACCTCACAGGAGAGAGTGGGAGCGTCACTGCGGGGCGAGCGGGTCCGGATTGACCCCTGAAGCCAGCGATGTCAGTGTTCGGCCCGCGGAAGACGCCGGCACAGGGCTCCGATCCTACCGGTCCGGGGCGGCGGCGCCGCGCGGGCTCAGGCGCAGGTGCCCGGTTCCTGCTCGGCGGGGTCGCTGAGGAACGTCGGAGAGAGTGCGAAGCTCGCGTTCAGCGACTCGTCGGCGACCTCGACACCGGTCAGCGTCAGCCCTCGCGGCACCGAGTCCGCGATGCACACGGAGGACGGAGCGAGCAGGTCGCCGGAGACGGCGCCGAAGCGGTCGCGGAAGTCGGTCGCCGAGAAGGTCGCTCCGGCGGCGGAGACCTCGGCCGGGGTCAGCCGGATGGCTCCGTCCACGGCGGCGAGCTCCATCCCGACGCCCGCGCCGAGCCGGAGGCCGAGCACCTCGACGGAGGCGGTCACGCGCACGAGCGGAGCGTCCAGGGTCACCTCGTCGACCGGCACGGCGCTGCGCTCGGTCACGAGCCGCGCGACCGAGGCCGCGTCGATCGCGACCGTCGTGCTGCCGGACTCGACTGCTCCGACTCCGCTCACCGGCACGCCGATCAGGGTCGCGGTCACATCGCCGTCGAGCTCGCCGAAGGTCACGTCCGAGCTGCTCAGGTCGAGCCGGTCCAGTCGCCCCGAGACGAGCTGCGGGAGCACGGCCCAGCCGGCGACGTCGACGTCCACCGCCCGGTCCGCGGGCAGCGCGAGCGCCTCGCGGAGGCTCGCGGCGGCGCGGTCGGCGACGGCGCGGCGAGCGAGCGAGTCGCCCACCACCGCCGCGACCACGAGCAGCACCAGCACCACGACGACCACCACGACCGCGCGTCCCCCGCGCCGGCGCCGCGGCACCGCCACCGACGCGCTCACATCCGGTCCGGAGCGGTGACGCCCAGGAGCGAGAGCCCGTTGCGGAGCACCTGCCCGGTCGCCTCGTTCAGGCGCAGCCGGGTCGAGTGCACGGCCTCGACCGGATCCTCGCCCTGCGGCACGACCCGGCAGTTGTCGTACCAGCGGTGGTAGAGCCCGGCGACCTCCTCGAGGTACCGCGCGACGCGGTGCGGCTCGCGCAGCTCCGCGGCGTGCGCCACGATGCGCGGGAACTCCTGGAGGCCGCCGAGCAGCGCCGACTCGGTCGGGTGCACCAGCGTCTCGGGCGCGAACGGCTCGACGGGGACGCCCGACGCCGCGGCCTTCGCCGCGACCTGGCGGGTGCGCGCGTGGGCGTACTGCACGTAGTAGACGGGGTTGTCGTTGCTCCGCTTGGTCAGCAGGTCGAGGTCGATGTCGAGGGTCGAGTCGGCGGAGGAGCGCACCAGCGAGTAGCGCGCGGCGTCCACGCCGACGGCCTCCGTGAGGTCCTCCATCGTGACGACGGTCCCCGCCCGCTTGGACATCCGGACCGCCTCGCCGTCGCGGAGCAGGTTGACCAGCTGGCCGATCAGGATCTCGAGGTTCACGCCCGGGGTGTCGCCGAACGCCGCGCACATCGCCATCATCCGGCCGATGTAGCCGTGGTGGTCGGCGCCGAGCATGATGATCGCCCGGTCGAAGCCGCGCTCGCGCTTGTCGAGGTAGTAGGCGAGGTCGCCCGCGATGTAGGCCGCCTCCCCGTCGCTCTTGATGATGACGCGGTCGCGGTCGTCGCCGAACGAGGTGGTGCGCAGCCAGGTGGCGCCGTCCGCCTCGAAGATGTGCCCGAGCTCGCGGAGGCGCTCGATCGCGCGGTCGACGGCGCGCGACTCGTGCAGGGAGTTCTCGTGGAAGTACACGTCGAAGTCGACGCCGAACTCGTGCAGGCTCTGCTTGATCTCGCCGAACATCAGCTCGACCCCGATCGAGCGGAAGGTCTCGGCGAGCTCCTCCTCGGGCAGGACGGCGAGGTCGCCCGGGTAGGCGGCGGCGACGCGCTCGGCGATGTCGCCGATGTAGGCGCCGCCGTAGCCGTCCTCCGGGGTCGGCTCGCCGCGGTGGGCGGCGAGCAGGCTCCGCGTGAAGCGGTCGATCTGCGCGCCGTGGTCGTTGAAGTAGTACTCGCGGGTCACCTCGGCGCCCTGCGAGAGGAGCATCCGGGCCAGGCTGTCGCCGACCGCCGCCCAGCGCGTCCCGCCGATGTGGATGGGGCCGGTGGGGTTGGCGGAGACGAACTCGAGGTTCATCCGCACGCCGGCGTAGGCGGATCCGGTGCCGTAGGCCTCGCCCGCCTCGACGACGGCGCCGGCCAGGGCGCCCGCGGCCGCGGCTTCGAGCCGGACGTTGAGGAAGCCGGGACCGGCGACCTCGACCGAGGCGACGCCCTCGGCCGCGCCGAGCCCCTCGGCCAGCTCGGCGGCGAGCTCGCGCGGATTCGCGCCGACCCGCTTCGCGAGCTTCATCGCGATGTTCGAGGCCCAGTCGCCGTGGTCCCGGTTCTTCGGGCGCTCCAGCACGACGTCCGAGAGCTCGACGCCCGCGTCGCTCCCCCGTCGCTGCACGGCGTCGAGGACGAGGGCGTGCAGGGAGGCGGCGAGCTGTTCGGGAGTCACGGGGAGCGATTCTACCGGCCGCCGCGCCCGCGCCCTCCGTCTCTCCTGCACCGCGGAGCCGCTCAGCAGGGCGGCGTTGCTAGGGTGCGACGCATGCGCCGTCCCGCCGCCCTCCTCCTCGTCGCCCTCGCCGCGGCGGCTCTCTGCGGCTGCTCCCCCGCGGCCGATCCGGAGCCCAGCGCGAGCGGTGCCGTCAGCGGCACGCCGATCCCCCTCGCCTGCGAGCAGCTGGTCCCGGCCTCGGCGCTCGCGGGCCTCTGGGGCGGATTCTCCCCGGACGACGGCATCGAGACCACCGCGGTCTCCGAGGAGATCGCCCAGTACGACGGGCTGGTCTGCGGATGGTCCGACGATTCGGGAGCCGAGCTGCAGCTGGCCGTGGCCCACCTCGACCCCGCGGTGATCGAGGCGCTCAAGAACGAGTTCTTCACCACCAGCAAGGCCGTCCCCACCTACGGCAAGCCGCCGGAGATCGAGGGCTACTACCAGGTGGCCGAGGGGAGGGGCGCCGCGGACGCCTTCGTCGGCGAGTACTGGATCGAGGCGTCCAGCGCCTCCTTCGTCGAGCCGGGCGACCCCGAGCCGCTCGTGCGGTCGGCGATCGGCGTCCTCGCCGGCTGACCCCGGCGTCAGCCCAGGCGCACCGGCGAGACGTGGTCGTCGACGAGCGCCGCGTCGCAGTCCGCCTCCACGCTCATCCCGGTCAGGCGCAGGTCCGTCAGATAGCTGCTGAGGAACGCGGTGTCGGCCGTGTCCCGGCCCGACGAGATGCGCAGCATCGACCCGCGCGGAGCCAGCCGGGTCGCGTCCACGACGTGCCAGGCGCCGCCGACCCACGCCTCCGTGACCGCGTGGAAGTCCCGCGGCTCGAGCCCCGGCGCGTAGACCGCCGTCACCCGGGCGGGGATGTCGAGGGCGCGGAGGAGCCCGGCGACCGTGTGCGCGAAATCGCGGCACACGCCCTGGCCGCTCTCGATCACCTGCGCCGCTCCCCCGGTGCCGACCGTCGACCCGTAGACGTAGGACAGGTGGCCGTGCACCCACTCCTCCACGGCCGTCAGCGCCTCGAAGCCGCGGGCCCGCCCGAACTCGCGCCGGGCGATGCCGCCGAGCACGTCCGCCTCGGCGTACCGGCTCGGGCGGAGGTACTCCACCAGCTCGAGCTCGCTCGGCTCGTCCGGAGCGCCGTGCCCGGCGACCCGCGCCCGGTACTCGACACGCAGGTCGCCCTCGTTCCCCGCGACACGGTGCACCCGCGCGCCGTGCCGGGCCGGGAACTCCCGCACAGGCACGTCCTGCCCGTCGAGCCGGACGGTGAACGAGTCCTCGAACGCATCGCCGGTGGGCGTCGCCGCCACCAGGAAGATGAGGTCGGTCGGACCGTTCAGACGCAGATCCAGCGAGGCGGAGACAGTGCGCAGCATGGCTCCATGGTGGCACGCGCGAGGACCGCTCCCGGCGTCGGGGCCCGCCCCGCCCGGGTGCTAATGTGGTCAGGCACTCCTGGCCCCCATAGCTCAGGGGATAGAGCACTGCCCTCCGGAGGCAGGGGCGTAGGTTCGAATCCTACTGGGGGCACATCCGCGGTCCTCCGCTCCTCTTCCCGGCATGCGAGCGCTCGGCTCCGATGCCGGTCGCCCCTCGAGGAGCACCCTCGCCGCTGCGGGCCGAGCAGCGTCACCCGGGATGCGACCGAGTCCGTCACGAGCGCTTCTCGTCCGGTGCCCCCCCCCCCGGACAGCACGAAGGCCCGCGATCGTCGATCACGGGCCTTCGGGACGCTCACCACCGGCGCTCGGCCGGTCGGGCTCACTCGTAGAGGTGGAAGGTGCCGGCGCAGTCGGCCGAGCAGAAGCCGTCGCGACGGGCCGAGGCCGCCCCGCATGCTTCGCAGCGGCGGCGTCCGAGCATCCGCGAGATCAGGCTCTGAGGCGCCGACGCGACCACCGAGACCGGGGTGTCGGAGCGCACGGGGACTCCCGTGGTCGAATCGAGCTGGATCCCAGCGGTGTCGAGCGTGGCGCGAAGCATCCGTGTTCCTTCCGATCGGTGAACCATTTGGGAGCACTGTATTGCCAGTCCCTGAGATTCTGCGAAGGGCTTGACGCGGCTCGCGATCGAGAGTAGCTCAAAGCAACACCTGTCGGTCAGTCGGGATCGACCCGGGAGACGACGAACAGCCGCGCGCCCTCCTGGCGGAGAGCAGCGCGGCTGTTCGGGGTGTCGAGGATCGGCGGGCGGACGACACCGGAGCTCACGGGAGCGCGGCGTCGGACCCGGAACGACCCGGGAAGCGGGGCTAGTACGCGCCGCTGGTGCTCCGGGTGTCGATCGCCACCGTCGATGCGGGCACCGGCACCGGTCGCAGGGCGGGGAGCGAGGCGCTCCTGCCCGTGCGGAACGGCAGCAGGACGAGCATGACGGGGAGAAGGACGATCCACAGGAGGACCGACAGCGCGAGACGCGCCCAGATGGAAAGAATATTGAGCATGTTTGTGCCGCCTTCGGGTGACGGTAGAGGTGAACTTCGCGAACAATATCATCGAGCAGTCGGGGGGAGAAGAGTAGAATTGCGACACTGATCGCGCCTCTCCCGCCACGCCCCCGAGCGGTCTGTCATCCCTCATTCGTCGCCCGGCGCCGATCGGATGGGTCGATCCCGCAACCGATCGACACACGGCCCGCGCAGTGCGTCTTCCTGAGAGCCGGGCCGTAGGGTGAGCGCGTGAAGATCCTTGTCGTCGAAGACGATCCAGCCATGGGTGAGGCCCTCGTCGGCGGCCTCGAAGACGCCGGCTACGAGGCCGTGCTGACCACCAACGGCATCGACGCGCTCGTCGCGTTCAGCAACGCCGAGTTCTCGGCCGCCATCGTGGACGTCATGCTCCCGGCGATGTCGGGCTTCGAGATCTGCCGCCGGATCCGCGAGCTCGGCCGGCCCACGCCGATCATGCTGCTGACCGCGCGGGACGCGATCGAGGACCGCGTCTTCGGCCTCGACGCCGGAGCGGACGACTACCTCACCAAGCCGTTCGCGTTCACCGAGCTCAACGCGCGCCTCCGGGCCCTCCTGCGCCGCAGCCCGTCGCTGATGTCCACCTCCATCGACGTCGGACGCATCACTGTGGACGGATCGAGCATCCGCCGCACCGCCGACGGTTCGCGCATCCACGTCAGCCCGAAGGAGCTCGAGCTCCTCAAGCTCCTCATCACTCCCGTCGGCTCCGTCGTGACCCGGCAGCGGATCCTCTCGGAGATCTGGGGCGGCGGCGAGATCGTCGACAACAACATCGTCGACCAGTACGTCAGCTACCTGCGCAAGAAGCTCCCGACCGAGGACACGGGCGTCAGCATCGTGACCGTCCGCGGCAAGGGCTACTTCCTCCGCCCGGTCGAGTAGCCCGTGTCGCGGATGAGCACGGCACGCCGCCGGGTCGGCGCGCTCTCGATCCGCGCGAGGATCACCGTCGGAACGGTGGCGGTGGCGACCGCCCTCTTCGCGCTCGCGGCGCTGCTCTTCTACCAGGTGGTCACCGGCATCGTCGACCGCAGCGAGCGGACGATCCTGATGTCGATCGAGGACGAGGTGCGCCGCGACATCTCCGCGGGCAACGTCCCGCGCACGCAGGGCTCGTCGACCGGCCAGCTGTTCCTGGCCCTCGCGCCCGACGGGAGCGTCAGCACCTCGACCATGCCCTCGCGCCTGAGCGGCGCAGTGCTGGGCGCTCTGGCGGAGAAGCCCGCCGACACCTCGCCGCGGTACGCCGACGTGACGACGGCGAACGGCAGCTACCTGGTCCGCTTCACGGCCATCGAGAGCGACCGCGGCGTCTGGCAGGTCGCCTCCGCCCGCGACCAGGCCGCCTCGCAGCTCGTCCTCGACGACTTCGCCCACGTGCTGGTCTACGCCGCGATCTTCCTCGTCGTCACGTTCGGGCTCGCCTCGTGGATCCTGACGGGCGCGGCACTCGCCCCGGTGCGCCGGATGCGGGCGCGAGCGGATCAGATCGCCGCCGAGCCCGGGCAGGGCGACCAGCTCCCGGTCGTCGGCACGCGCGACGAGATCGACGAGCTCGCCGTGACGCTGAACGCGTTCCTGACCAAGCAGACCGCGTCGCTGGCCCGCGAGAAGCAGATGGTGTCGGATGCGAGCCACGAGCTCCGCACGCCCCTCGCCGCACTCTCGGCGCAGCTCGAGATCGCCCACCACCGCGTCGACGACCCCGTCGCGGTCGACCGGGTCATCCTCGACGCGCAGAAGAGCGTCGACCGCCTCGTGCGCCTCGCCTCCGCCCTGCTCGACATCTCGCGCATCGAGAGCCGCACCGTCCGCCCGACCGCTCCCTTCGCCGAACTCGTCGACGAGCTGGTGGGCGCCGTGGACCGCACGCGTCTGCTCGCCTCGGAGTCGGGGGTGGAGATCGACTACGAGATCGACGAGCGCGAGCCCGCGCGGCTCTACGCGGTCGCGTCCCAGGACTTCGGACGCGTGATCGACAACCTCGTGAGGAACGCGATCCAGGCCATGAACGGCGGCGGCATGATCGTCGCCTCCCTCTCGCAGGCGGACGGGCGCCTGATGCTCAGCGTCTCGGACGACGGACCGGGGATGCCCGACACCTTCATCCCGGTCGCCTTCGACCGCTTCTCCCGGCCGGACGACTCCCGGACCCTCGCCTCCGGCGGCAGCGGTCTGGGACTGGCCCTGGTGCACACCACCGTGCTCTCGGCCGGCGGGACGGTCGCCTTGGTCAACCGCTCCCCCCGCGGTCTCGCGGTCGACATCGTCCTCCCGCCGGTCGGCTCCGCCTGAGCCGCCCCGCCCGGGAACGACGAAGGCCCCCGGCGGACCGGGGGCCTTCGTGGAGGATCGTCAGCGCGGGTCGTCCTCGGGGCGGACGGGCTGCGGCTGCGGGTCGCCGACCGCGGCGGGCGGCGGAGCCCAGGCCGCCTGCGGAGCCTCTGCCGGGGCGGTGCCGTCGAGCAGGTTGCGCGCGCGGTTGACCACCTCGGGGTCCACGAGCACGGAGTAGCTGGTCGCGATCACCTGCATGGTCGAGGTGAAGTCCCGACGGCGGCGGTTCACGGCGTAGGAGGCGAGCCCGAAGAGCATTCCGAAGCCGGCGCCCAGCAGCACCGCCGCGATGAGGAAGGAGAACTCCGTCGTCGGCGAGAAGATGATGAGCAGGAGGCCCAGGAACACGCCGAGCCACGCGCCGGAGGCCGCTCCGGCGAGGGCGACACGGCCCCAGGTCAGCTTGCCGGTCACCCGCTCGACGCTCTTGAGCTCGTTGCCGATGATGGCGAGCTGGCGCACGGGGAAGTCGGCGCGGGCGAGCACGTCCACGGCGGCCTGCGCCTCCTGGTACGTGTCGAACGTGGCGAGGATCTCCCCGCGCGGGATCGTGGGGAAGGCCGGCCCTCGGCCGTTGAACGGCGTCTGCTGAGTCACCCGGACAGAATCGCACAGGCCTCTTGAAGGTCTCTGAACGGATTCGGAGAACCGGCCGAGGGCGGGCCGGGAACGCTCGGCGTCCGCCCGGCTGCACGGCACTAGGTTTGTAGCCGTGAGTTCCGCCAGAGTCTTCGTCGCGCGCTTGGCCGGATGCAGTGTCTTCGACCCGGCGGGCGACCGCGTCGGCAAGGTGCGCGACGTGCTCCTGGTCTACCGGCAGAACGACGCCCCGCGCGTGGTCGGCCTGGTGGTCGAGATCCCCGGGCGCCGTCGCGTCTTCGTGTCGATCGGCCGGGTCACCAGCATCGGCAGCGGCCAGATCATCACCACCGGGCTCATCAACGTGCGCCGCTTCGAGCAGCGGGGCGGCGAGGTCCGCGTCATCGCCGAGCTCCTCGGCCGCCGGGTGAGCTTCGTGGACGGCTCCGGTGACGCGGTCGTCGAGGACGTCGCGATCGAGGAGGCCGCTCCCGGCGAGTGGGAGCTCGCGCAGCTCTTCGTCCGCCGGCCCAAGACCAGCCCCTCCCCCTTCGCCAAGGGCGCGACCGCCTTCGCCGGCTGGCGCGAGGTCCGCGAGAGCGTCTCGACCGAGGCCCAGTCCGCCGAGCAGTACGTCGCCAGCCTCTCCGAGCTCAAGCCCGCCGACCTCGCCAGCACCCTCCTCGACCTGCCGCAGCAGCGGATGCTCGAGGTCGCCGGCGAGCTCTCGGACGACCGCCTCGCGGACGTGCTCGAGGAGATGCCCGAGAGCGAGCAGGTCGAGATCCTCGGCCGGCTGGACGACGACCGTGCCGCCGACGTGCTCGACCAGATGCAGCCGGACGACGCGGCCGACCTGATCGCGCAGCTCTCGGAGGAGCGCGGCGAGGCGCTCCTGGAGCTGATGGAGCCCGAGGAGGCGGACGACGTCCGCATGCTCCTCACCTACGCTCCGGAGTCCGCCGGCGGTCTGATGACGACGGAGCCGATCATCGTCTCCTCCGAGGCGACCGTCGCCGAGGGGCTCGCCCTCATCCGCCGCCACGAGCTCGCCCCGGCCCTCGGGGCCGCCGTCTGCGTCACGCTGCCCCCCTACGAGCCGCCGACCGGCCGCTTCCTCGGGATGGTGCACTTCCAGCGGATGCTCCGCTACCCGCCGCACGAGCGCCTCGGCACCCTGCTCGACCAGAGCATGGACCCGATCACGCCCGAGACCTCGGCGGCCGAGGTCGCCCGGATCCTGGCCAGCTACAACCTCGTCTCGGTGCCGGTCGTCGACGCGTCCCACCGCCTCGTCGGCGTGGTGACCATCGACGACGTCCTCGACTACCTCCTCCCCGACGACTGGCGCAGCCACGGCGACGACGACGAACCGAGGAAGCCGGTGACGACGGCGACGCAGGGCGTCCCGCTCGTGCCGCCGGCACCCGCGGCGACAGGCAGGACACGACGGGGACGGAGGGGCGCGCGTGGCTAGGGACAGCAAGCAGGACCGGCGCCTGGACGCCCCGAAGGGGCTGCGCACCCGCGTCCTCTCGCGGCGGAACCGCCCGAGCAGCGACCGCTTCGGCCGGCTGACCGAGTCGTTCGCCCGCGGGATGGGCACGCCGTGGTTCCTGGTCGGGATGACGATCTTCTGCGTCTTCTGGCTGATGTTCAACACCTACGGGCCCGCGGACGCGCGCTTCGACTCGCAGGCCCTCGGCTTCACCGTGCTGACGCTGATCCTCTCGCTGCAGGCCTCCTACGCGGCGCCGCTGCTGCTGCTCGCGCAGAACCGCCAGGACGACCGCGACCGCGTGCAGATCGAGCAGGACCGGCAGCGGGCCGAGCGCAACCTCGCGGACACCGAGTACCTCGCGCGCGAGGTCGTGGCCCTGCGCCTGGCGATCCGCGACATGGCGAGCAAGGACTTCATCCGCTCGGAGCTGCGCGGCCTGCTCGAGGAGCTCGAGAAGGATCGGGCGCAGGCGCCCGAGCGGCGTGATGCCTGACGTCGCCGCGACCGAGACCGCCGTCAGGGCGGCTCTCGCGCGCGTCGTCGATCCGGAGATCCGGAAGCCCATCACCGAGCTCGACATGCTCGAGTCGGTCGAGGCGGCCGTCGACGGCGCGGTCCGCGTCGCGATCCGACTGACCATCGTCGGCTGCCCCGCCGCCTCCGCGATCGAGCGCGACGTCCGCGAGGCCGCGGCCTCGGCTCCCGGAGTCACGGCCGTCGACGTCGTGGTCGGAGTCATGACGCCGGCGCAGCGCACCGCCCTCACCGAGCGCCTCCAGGGCGGCCGCCGGAGCATGCCCTTCGGCCCGGACTCGCTCACTCGCGTCTACGCGGTCACCAGCGGCAAGGGCGGTGTCGGCAAGTCGACCGTCACCGCCAACCTCGCGGTCGCCCTCGCCCAGCGGGGGCTCGCGGTCGGCCTGGTGGACGCCGACGTGCACGGCTTCTCCATCCCCGGCCTGCTCGGGCTGATGCACGACGGGCGCGTCGCGGGGCCCACCCGCGTCGGCGAGCTGATGCTGCCGCCGGTGGCGCACGGCGTGAAGGTCATCTCGATCGGGATGTTCCTCGAGGGCGACACCCGAGGGGCCGCCGTCTCGTGGCGCGGGCCCATGCTGCACCGCACGATCTCCCAGTTCCTCACCGACGTGTACTTCGGCGACCTCGACGTGCTCCTGCTCGATCTGCCTCCGGGGACGGGGGACGTGGCGATCTCGATCGGGCAGCTGCTCCCGCACGCGGAGGTGCTGATCGTCACCACTCCGCAGCCGGCGGCCGCCGACGTGGCCGAGCGCAGCGGGGCGCTCGCCCGCCAGTCGGGTCAGCGCATCATCGGAGTGGTCGAGAACATGTCCGGGCTCCCCCAGCCCGACGGCTCGGTACTGGAGCTCTTCGGCAGCGGAGGCGGAGCCGAGGTCGCGCGTCGGCTCACCACGGCGGGCGACGAGGTGCCGCTGCTCGCGTCGCTGCCGATCTCCGTGGCGCTGCGGGCGCGGGGCGACGAGGGCGTGCCCGTCGTCGTCGGCGATCCGGAGGATCCTGCTGCCCGGGCGATCGACGCCCTGGCGGCGACGCTCGCCGCGCGGCCGCGAGGACTGACCGGCCGTCGGCTCCCGCTCGCCGTCGGCTGACTCCTCCGCACCCCTTCGTTCGGGCGGCGTCGGTCGAGACGCCTTCCCGGTGCTCCTCGCGGAGCAGGGGTCAGGTGGCTTCGGAGTCGATCGGCGGCGGAGCGACGCTCGAGAGCGTTCCGGACGAGACGGAGCGCTGCATCGTCGTGTAGTAGCTGTCCTGCGCCGAGCCGGTTCCGCCCGGCACGACCGGAGCGGCGACAGCGGTGGGCGGCTTCACCGTGGGGGCCGGATCGTCCTCGAGCAGGGCGTCGCGGATGATGCGGCGGGGATCGTACTGACGCGGGTCGAGCTTCTTCCAGTCGACGTCGTTGAACTCGTCGCCCATCTCGTCCTTGACGCGCTCCCTGGCCTGCGTGGCGAATCCGCGCACCTTGCGCACGAGCTGCCCGAGCTGGGCGGCGTAGTGCGGGAGGCGGTCGGGACCCAGCACGAAGACGGCGATGACCCCGATGATGAGGAGCTTGTCGAACGTCAGACCGAACACGAGGACAACACTAACCCGCCGCGCCTCCCTCGCGGAGCCCGCGCGCCACCGTACCCTGACGATGCCCGGGCGCGATCCGCCCGGTGCACCGATCAGAGGAGCGCCCCCGTGTCCGACAAGGATGCCAACTGGAAGTACGCCGAGGACGCGGTCGTCGAGTCGGAGGCCATCGCCTCGGCCCGCCGGCTCTCGGTCGAACTGGGCATCGACGCCGTCTCCCCCTCCATCGGCGCGCAGGCCGCGCTGGTCGCCGCGGCGGCCCGCGCGACCTCCATCATCGAGATCGGCACCGGCACCGGAGTGAGCGGCCTGTGGCTGCTCGACGGCGCCCCCGAGGCCATGCTCACCTCGATCGACTCCGAGGCGGTGCATCAGCAGCACGCGCGCGCGCAGTTCCACGAGGCGGGCATCTCGCCCAACCGGCTCCGGCTCATCCCGGGCCGCGCCCTCGAGGTGCTGCCGCGGATGAACGAGAACTCCTACGACATCGTCTTCGTCGACGGCGATCCGCTGCAGGTCATCGAGAACGTCGAGCACGCGCTGCGGCTCGTCCGCCCGGGCGGGACGGTCCTCGTCCCCCACGCGCTGTGGCGCGGACGCGTGGCCAACCCCGCTCAGCGCGACGAGATCGCGACCGCGTTCCGCACGCTGGTGGCCGAGGTCTGCGCCTCCCCCGCCGTGGTCAGCGTGCTCTCGCCGATCGGCGACGGCCTGCTGCAGGCCAACAAGCGCCGCGCCTGACGAGCGCTGCTCCCCCGAGACAGACGGAACGCCCGCCGCACGGTGTGCGACGGGCGTTCACGACGGTGCGGATCAGGCGGGAGACACCACCGACGCGAGCGCGTCGTGCAGCTCTTTCGCCTCTGCATCGTTGACCGAGACGACGAGGCGTCCGCCTCCTTCGAGCGGAACGCGCACGACGATGAGTCGGCCCTCCTTAACAGCCTCCATCGGTCCGTCTCCGGTCCTCGGCTTCATGGCCGCCATAGAGTTCCCCTTTCGTGACGTATCCCTCTATTATCGTGCATCCGCGGGGGTGATCCGAACCGCGCCCGGAAGTCGGGCGTCAGCCGATCACGGCGGAGACCAGTCGCCCGGGGTGAACACCCAGCACAGGAGCACCCAGACGATCTGCCCGACGATCGATGCGGCCACCACGAACACCCTCAGGAGGGTCGACCGCGGCACCGCGAGCGCCCCGGCCAGCGGGAACATCGGCATCAGGATGCGGAACGTGCTCGACTGCGGGTAGAAGAACGCGAAGAGGTAGATCGCGTAGCCGCCGACCCAGAGCCGCGAGAAGACGTCGAGGCTGCGCGTGGCCCGCGAGAACAGGATCGCCAGGAATCCGAGCACCACCACGACGGTGATGCCCATCCCCGTGATCGGCGAGCCGAACCAGAGGCCTCCCCACCAGCCTCCGCCGGCGAACCAGGAGGTGAACGGGATGAGCTCGCCCTCGCCGATGAAGACGCTGCGCCAGGCGAGCTCGGTGTCGGTGTATGCGGTGAAGGAGCCGGTGACCGCCCAGGCGATGAGAAGCCAGGCGAAGCCGACCGCGAGGGACCAGACCGTGAGGGACACCGTGAAGGCGAACTCCCGGCGGGCGAACGGCTCGGTGCCGCGCACGTGGCGCCAGACGCGGTAGAGGAAGTAGAGGCCCGTCATCGCCGCGATCGCGAGACCGCTCGGGCGCAGGAGCCCCACGACCAGCACGACGGGGAACGTCCAGATCCACTTGCGGCGCACCAGCAGGAGGAGCAGCACGGCCGTCAGGAGGATGCCGCCGGACTCCGCGTAGCCGATCTGCAGGATCGGCGACGTCGGAGCGACGCAGAAGAAGACGATCCCCATCAGCGCCTGGCCCTCGCTGAGCGAGACGCGGAACAGCCGGTAGATCACCAGGCACGCGGCTGCACTGCAGACCAGGGCGACGAGCACGGCCGCGTTCGCCCAGTCGAGCCCGGTGATGTTCATCAGGCCGCGGACGGTGAACGGGTAGACGGGCATGAACGCCCAGGGGTTCTGCTCGACGGCTCCGGACGGCGAGAGCGGCAGGACCGACGGGTACCCCGTCATCCCGATCCGCTCGTACCAGCCGCCGTCCCACGTCGTCGCGAACCGGACGTAGGTGTCGCGGAGTCCCGTCCACTCGACGCCCTGACGCACGGCGCCGACCCGGAGCATGATCACGGTCGTGACGACCCGGGACACGGCGAAGACCAGGAGCACCTGGATCCACCACGGGATCCTCCGGAGCACGGACCAGCGGGAGCGGGGCGGGGAGGCGCCCTCCGTCTCCGGCGCGATCGCGGTGGCGCTCACGCGAGCGGCCCGCGGTCCGTCGAGGAGGCGGAGGGAGTCGTCAGCGGGGGGCGGGCGGGAGTCGCCGCGGCTCGCCGGCGTGTCGGCCGAAGGAGGGGCGACGCGTGTCGCGGCTCACCGGCTGGCGTGAGGGGAGACATTCCGACGAGCATACCCGCGCGGGAGTCGGGAGTCCCCGGAGGGGCACCGCGCCGGCTGCACGCGCGGAGCGATCACGGCGGAGTCCAGTCCGATCCGGCGACGGCCCAGCACAGCGAGATCCAGACGATCTGGCCGCCGATCCCGAGCAGGACCAGCGCGACGCGGAAGACCGGCGAGCGCGGGACCGCCAGCGCTCCGACGAGCGGGAACATCGGGCCCAGCAGCCGGAAGGTGCTCGACTGCGGGAAGAAGAAGGCCAGCAGGTAGACGCCGTACCCGGCGACCCAGGCCCGGCTGAAGAGATCCAGCCTCCGCGTCCACGGTGCGGCGAGGACGCCGACGAACGCCGCCAGCAGGAGCATCACCAGCACGACGCCCACGGCCGGAGCCCCGAACCACCACGAGCCCCACCAGGCGCCGCCCTGGAACCACGGGGTCAGCGGGAGCAGCTCCTGGTAGCCGATGTAGACCGCGCGCCAGGCCAGCTCGGTGTCGGTGTACGCGGTCATCGACCCGGTGACGGCCCACGCCACGGCGGGCCAGAGGAAGCCGACCACGAGCCCCCACGCCGTCAGCCCCAGGGCCGGCAGCCACTCCGACCGCGGGAACGGCTCCGTGCGGCGCCGGACGGACCGGTAGACGACGTAGAGGCCGAGCGCGGCGGCGAAGGCGAGCCCGCTCGGCCGCGTCAGGCCCAGCAGCAGCACCACCGGCACGACCGCGAGCCAGCGGCGCCGCACCAGGAGGAGGAGCGTGATCGCGGTCAGGAGCATCGCCATCGACTCCGCGTAGGCGAGCTGCATCAGCGGCGAAGTCGGCGCCACGCAGAACAGCAGCACCGCCGTCAGCGACTGCGACTCGCCGAGGGAGTGCCGGAAGAGGCGATACAGGACGAGGCAGGTGCCGGCTCCGCAGAGCACGGAGACGGTGACGGCCGCCGGAGCCCAGGTGAGGCCCGTGACCGCCATCAGCACCTTCACGACACCGGGATAGAGAGGCATGAACGCCCAGGCGTTCTCCCCCACGTGCCCGTCCTGCGTGATCGGCAGGAAGCCGGGGTAGCCGGTGGCCGCGATGATCTCGTACCAGCGGCCGTCCCACATCGACGCGAACGCCGAGTAGGACGGGGAGGGCCCGGTCCACGGGTTCGCGAGCTGGTGCGCAGCGAACTGCAGCAGGATCACGGTCGTGATCACACGGGTCGCGACGTACACCAGGAGGACCCGCGCCCACCACGGGACCAGGCGCAGGCGGAGGCGGACGGGGACGGCCGTGGCGGTCGCGCTCACGAGGACGCTGTCAGCCAGCGACGCAGGCTCTCGGCGCACTCGGTGATCTCGTGCACCGCCACGCGCTCGTCGTCGGCGTGGGCGCGGAGCGGATCGCCGGGCCCGTAGTTGACCGCGGGGATGCCCAGGGCGGAGAACCGGGCGACGTCCGTCCAGCCGTACTTCGGCTTCGCCTCCGCTCCGACGGCCGCGAGGAAGGCCTGAGCGAGAGGCGCGTCCAGGCCCGGGCGGGCCCCCTCGGCCAGATCGTCCACCGTCACCTCGAAGCCCTCGAACAGCTCCTGCAGGTGGGCGAGCGCCTCCTCCCCGGAGCGGTCGGGCGCGAAGCGGTAGTTCACCTGCACCGTGCAGAGGTCGGGGATCACGTTGCCCGCGACCCCGGCGGTGATCCGGACGGCGTTGACACCCTCCCGGTACACCAGCCCCTCGACCTCGACCTCGCGCGGCTCGTAGGCGGCGAGGCGGTCCAGGACGGGTGCGGCGGCGTGGATCGCGTTCTCGCCGACCCAGCTGCGGGCGGAGTGGGCTCGGACGCCGCGGGTCACCACGTCGACCCGCAGGGTTCCGTTGCAGCCGCCCTCCACAGCGCCGCTCGTCGGCTCGCCGAGGACGGCGAAATCGGCGGAGAAGAGATCGGGGCGGTGGCGGGAGAGGCGGCCCAGTCCGTTGAGGTCCGCCGCCACCTCCTCGTTGTCGTACCACATCCAGGTGATGTCGACGGCCGGATCGGTGAGCTCGGCGGCGAGGACGAGCTGCACGGCCACTCCCGCCTTCATGTCGACGGTCCCGCGGCCGACGAGGTGCTCGACGCCGTCGATCGTCTCGGCGACGACCGGCAGGTTGCCGTTCACCGGCACGGTGTCGAGGTGCCCGGCGATCACGACACGCTGCGCGAGACCGAGATTCGTGCGCGCCACGACGGTGTGACCGTCGCGGATCACCTCGAGGTGGTCGTACTGCTCGAGCGCCCACTGCACCGCGTCCGCGATCTCGAGCTCATCGCCCGAGACGGACGGGATGTCGCAGAGGATCCGCGTCAGGGCGACCGGATCGGTGCGCAGATCGAGCGGAGGGGCGGTGGTCGCATCGGCCATGCGCCCCAGGGTAGCGGCCGCACGCTCCGCGCTACCCTGATCGGCATGACCCTCGAGCACTCCGCAGACTCCTCCGCGCCCGCCTCCGCCTGGGGATACGGGCTCGCCACCGTGGCCGCCGACGGCACCGTCCTCGACACCTGGTTCCCGGAGCCGCGCCTCGGCACCATCCCGGCGGGCCGCGACCCCTGGATCGTGCCGGCGGAGTTCGAGGAGCAGGCCGGCGAGGATCCGCGCCGCGAGGTCCGGATCGACGTGGTCACGCTGCAGATCGACGTGCAGGCGCCGCCCGCCTCCACGTCCGACGCCTACCTGCGTCTGCACCTGCTCTCGCACCTCCTGGTCCGCCCGAACGAGGTGAACCTGGACGGCGTCTTCGCCCACCTGCCGAACGTGGTGTGGACGAACGCCGGTCCGGTCTCGCCGGAGTCGTTCACCCGCCTGCGCCCCTCGCTCCGCCGCCACGGCATCCAGGCCACCGGGATCGACAAGTTCCCGCGGCTGACCGACTACGTCACCCCCGCGAAGGTGCGCATCGCGGACACCTCGCGCGTCCGGCTCGGGGCGCACCTGGCGCCCGGCACCACGGTCATGCACGAGGGCTTCGTCAACTTCAACGCCGGGACCCTCGGCAGCTCGATGGTCGAGGGGCGCATCTCGCAGGGCGTCGTGGTCGGCGACGGCTCGGACATCGGCGGCGGCGCCTCCATCATGGGCACTCTCTCGGGCGGAGGAGTGCAGCGCGTCTCGATCGGCGCGCGGGCGCTGCTGGGTGCGAACTCGGGCATCGGCATCTCCCTCGGCGACGACACCGTCGTCGAGGCCGGCCTCTACGTGACCGCCGGCACCAAGGTGGTCGTGGTCGGCGGAGCGCCGCACGCCGACGGCGCCCCGCAGACCGTGAAGGCCGTGCAGCTCTCGGGCGTGCCGAACCTGCTCTTCCGTCGCAACTCCCTCACCGGCGCCGTCGAGGTCCTCCCCCGCACCGGCGCCGGCATCGAGCTGAACGCCGCCCTGCACGCCTGACCCCGCCGGCGCGCGCCCGCCCGGCCACCCTGCAGGTCGACACCTTGCCGGTCGAGCAGCCGCCCCAGGCGCCCTTGCTGGTCGAGTAGCCGCCCCAGGCGGCGTATCGAGACCCACCCCCACCCCCACGCTCACTCGGAACCCTTGCTGGTCGAGTAGCCGCCGCAGGCGGCGTATCGAGACCCACCAATAAGCCGCCATTCGGTCGAGCATCGCCCTGAGCGGCGTATCGCCGTCTCCCACGCAGCGCGAGACGATCACTCCGCCTCATCGACCGGCGCCCGGGGCTCGAACCGCTTCTTCGCTGCACGACGCAACGCGGTGTAGTCGCCACGCATCAGGGCCTCCCGCTTGGCCCTGCTCCAGTTCTGGATCCGCTTCTCCCACCAGAACGCCTCGGCGATGTTCTCGAACTCCTCGTGCCAGAGGAGCCGGACCGGGAGTCGGGAGCGAGTGTAGGCAGCCCCGAGGCCCATCATGTGGGCGTCGACACGGTGGGCGAGAGTGCGAGTGCTTCCGACGTAGTAGCTGCCATCGGAGCATTCCGGGATGTAGACGGAAGGCATGAGCCCGAGCATGGCGATCGAGGTCGCCCACGTCCGTGTCTTCGGCGCCGATCGGGGAGAGGACGCAGGAGAGCGCGCCTGTGGAGGAGGTCTCGATACGTCCGCTGCGCGGACTACTCGACCAGCAAGGGACGGATCTGGTCCAGGCGGGAGCGGACGGGACCTCGCGAACAGCACGGACGCGAGGTCTCGATACGTCCGCTGCGCGGACTACTCGACCAGCAAAGGGCTGACAAGGTCCAGGCGGGAGCGGACGGGACCTCGCGAACAGGACGGACGCGAGGTCTCGATACGCGGTCAGCGGTCGGTCGGCCAGTGGCGCTCGGGCGAGCCCATGTAGAGCTGCTGCGGGCGGCCGATCTTGGTCTGCTTGTCGGTGTTCATCTCGCGCCAGTGCGCGATCCAGCCGGGCAGGCGGCCGATCGCGAAGAGCACGGTGAACATCCGGGTCGGGAAGCCCATCGCCTTGTAGATGACGCCCGTGTAGAAGTCGACGTTCGGGTAGAGGCGCCGCTCCTTGAAGTAGTCGTCCTCGAGCGCGAGGGCCTCGAGCTCCATCGCGATGTCGAGCAGCGGGTCCTTCACGCCGAGGGCCTGCAGGACCTCCGAGGCGCTCTCCTTGACCAGCTTCGCGCGCGGGTCGTAGTTCTTGTACACCCGGTGGCCGAAGCCCATCAGGCGCACGCCCTCCTCCTTGTTCTTCACCCGCTCGACGAAGGTCGACACGCTCTCGCCCGACTCGCGGATCCGGCCGAGCATGGTGAGCACCGCCTCGTTCGCTCCGCCGTGCAGCGGGCCGAACAGGGCGTTGATGCCGGCCGACACGGAGGCGTAGAGGTTCGCCTCGGTGGAGCCGACGAGGCGGACGGTCGACGTCGACGCGTTCTGCTCGTGGTCCTCGTGGAGGATCAGGAGGCGGTCGAGCGCCTTCGAGAGCACCGGGTCGACCTGGTACTGCTCGGCCATCGTGCCGAAGTTGAGGCGGAGGAAGTTGTCGACGAAGCTCAGCGAGTTGTCCGGGTAGAGGAACGCCTGGCCGATCGCCTTCTTGTGGGCGTACGCCGCCATCACGGGCAGCTTCGCCAGGAGGCGGATGGTGGTGAGCTCCACCGCCTCCGGGTCCTTCGGGTTGGAGCTGTCCTCGTAGTACGTCGACAGGGCCGACACTCCGGCCGAGAGCACCGACATGGGGTGCGCGCTGTGCGGGAGCGCGTCGAAGAAGCGCTTGAGGTCCTCGTGGAGGAGCGTGTGGCGGCGGATCCGCTCGTCGAAGCCCGCGAGCTCGTCGGCGGTCGGCAGCTCGCCGTAGATGAGGAGCCAGGCCACCTCGAGGTAGGTCGCACTGGTGGCCACCTCCTCGATCGGGTAGCCGCGGTAGCGGAGGATCCCCTGGTCGCCGTCGATGTAGGTGATCTGCGACTTGGTGGCCGCCGTGTTCACGAAGCCGTAGTCGAGCGACATGAGACCGGTCTGCTTCGACAGCGTCGAGAAGTCGATGCTCGAGGAGCCGTCGACGCTCCGCAGGACCGGGAAGTCCGCGGTGCGGTCGCCGAAGGTGAGCGTGACCTTCTCGGGGAGCTCCTGCTCCGCCGGCGCGGGAGGCGGCGTCGTGGCGCTCCCGGTCGCGGACTCCGTGGAGCCCACCGTCGCGGTTCCGTCGCTCTGCGTGCCGGATTCGGTCACAACGCCTCCCAGGTCGTCGCGGTCGCACCCCGGAAGCGCTCGCGCGGAGCGGGCGGCGCCGGGTCTGGATCGTGGTGCAGCCGGGGCCTCGCGAGGCGCCGTCGACCGAACCACATACAGCCTATGGGCAAAGCGGGGGCACTGTGACATCGCCCAGCGCTGGGCCCGGGGCCTTGTCGGAACCCGCCAGGATCGGGTGCGTCGAGCGCCTCAGAGGCCGCCGGACAGGCGCTCGACGGCCGCGTCGATCCGCTCGTCGGAGGCCGTCAGCGAGAGGCGGACGTGCTCGGGGAAGCCGTCGCCGTAGAAGACGCCGGGGCCCGCGAGGACGCCGAGGCGGGCGAGCCGGTCGATGGACTCCCAGGCCGGGCGGCCCTCGGTCGCCCACAGGTAGAGGCCGGCCTCGCTGCGGTCGATCCGGAAGCCCGCGGACTCGAGGGCGGGCCGGAGGCGGTCGCGGCGGGAGCGGTAGCGCTCCTTCTGCGCGGCGACGTGCTCGTCGTCGGCGAGGGCGACGATCATCGCCTCCTGCAGCGGACCGGGCACGATCATGCCCGCGTGCTTGCGGACGGTCACCAGGCGCGCGATCAGGGACGCGTCCCCGGCGACGAAGGCGGCGCGGTAGCCGGCGAGGTTCGACTGCTTGCTCAGCGAGTAGACGCCGAGGACCCCGGTGCGGTCCTCGCCCACGACGCGCGGGTCGAGGACGCTCGGGATCGGCTCGTCGGCCCAGCGGCCGTCCCAGCCGAGCTCGGCGTAGCACTCGTCCCCGGCGATCACGGCACCCAGCTCACGGGCCCGGGCGACGGCGCGCTGCAGGGCGGGCACGTCGAGCACGGCGCCGTCGGGGTTGCCGGGAGAGTTGAGCCAGACCAGGCGGGTCGTCCCGGGCCACTCGGCGGGGTCGTCGGAGGCGAGCGCCCCGGCCCCGGCGATCGCCGCGCCCATCGCGTACGTCGGGTAGGCGGCGCGCGGATGCACGACCACGTCCCCCTCCCCGAGCCCGAGGAGGAAGGGCAGCCAGGCGACGAGCTCTTTGGAGCCGATCGTCGGCAGGACCTCGTCGACCCCGAGGCCCTCGACCCCGCGGCGCCGCGCGTACCAGGCGGCGATCGCCTCGCGCAGAGCGGGGGTGCCCACGGTCGTGGGGTACGCGTGCGAGTCCGTCGCGCGGGCGAGCGCATCGCGGATGGGAGCGGGTGTCGGGTCCACCGGCGAGCCGATCGACAGGTCGACGATCCCGCCGGGGTGCTCCGCCGCGGTGCGGGCGAAGGGCGCCATCAGGTCCCAGGGGTAGTCGGGCAGCGCTCCGAGAGCCACGGGAGCGGCCTCAGTGGCTCTGCGGAGGCAGCGCCGCGACGACCGGGTGGTCCTTCGCGATCACCCCGACCTTGGCGGCTCCGCCCGGGGAGCCGATCTCGTCGAAGAACTCGACGTTGGCCTTGTAGTAGTCGGACCACTCCTCGGGGAGGTCGTCCTCGTAGTAGATCGCCTCCACGGGGCAGACCGGCTCGCAGGCACCGCAGTCGACGCACTCGTCCGGGTGGATGTAGAGCGAGCGCTCGCCTTCGTAGATGCAGTCGACCGGGCACTCGTCGATGCAGGCGCGGTCTTTGACATCGACGCACGGAAGTGCGATCACGTAGGTCACGGTGCTCCAGGTCCCTTCGAACAGTGTCTCTATCGTACGGGGGCCGACGGGGCGTCGGCGTCCGCGGGACGCGGGGCGGCGGCGGGAGCGGCCGCCCGCAGCCGCGGCCAGGCGATCACGACCAGGGCGATGAGGGCGGGCAGGAAGGTCCAGGCCACGCCGAGGCCGTTCGCCGGGACGAGGACGGAGCCGCCGGTGCTGCGCAGGGCGAGCAGCCCGATCGTCCCGAGCAGGCCCATCGCGGTGCAGAACGCGACGAACCGGTCGACGAGCACGAGGCGCAGCCCGAGCAGGAGCAGCAGCACCCCGGCGAGGGAGGCGGCCAGGCCGACGGGGAGGACGACTCCGCCGACCTGCACGGTGCTCTGGTGGGCGACCGTCGTGATCGCTCCGACCACCGCGCCGACCGCGACTCCGGCGACGCCCGAGAGCACGCGCGACCCGAGCGTCGGGTGCTCCTCCGGCAGCGGCGTCGGACGGCCCGCCTGCGCGACCGGGCGGAAGCGCTCGATGCGGCCGATGGGGAACGGCGGGCCGCTGGAGAGCCGCGCCTCGTCGCCGTGGACCACCAGCTGCGTCGCGTGCGCCTCGTGAGCGGCTCGCTTGCGGGCGTGGTCCTCCGCTGTCAGCTCGATCACGACGTCGCCGGGCAGGGGCGGCGCAGCTTCGGGCAGCACCGCGAGGAAGCGCAGTCCCAGCAGCTCGGCGGCGCGCTCGGCGACCCGGGCCGTGCGGACGTGGTCGGGGTGGCCGTAGCCGCCGCCCGCGTCGTAGGAGAGCACGACTCCCGCGTCGACCTGGCGGAGGACGGCGACGAGATCGGCCACCTCCTCGTCCTCGGACGCGGCGGTGAAGGAGGCGGGATCCACCGGCTCGAGCGGCACCGGGACGCGGCCGGGCCCCCACTGCATGCCGGAGTCCCGGTACACGCGCGGGGCGAGACCGGGGGCGCGGGCGCCCGCCTCGCCGAGGAAGCGGTGGTCGGCGACGCCGAGGGCCGTGAGCGCGACGACGAGCTCGGTCGTGCGGTGCGCGGCCAGCTCGGCCGAGCCCTCGAGCGGAGCGAGGTCCTCGGGGATGACCTCGCCGCACTCGCCCCGCGTGGCGGTGACGACGGTGACGGAGGCGCCCTTCGCCACCAGTCGCGCCAGGGTCCCGCCCATGGTGATCGTCTCGTCGTCGGGGTGGGCGTGCACCGCCACCACCCGCTCCGCTGCTGCGTCCCGGCCCGCGTCCACTCTCCGCCTCTCGTCCTGCGCGGCCTCCGCTGCGGGCGCTTCTGGACAGCGACCGGGCAGCGGACTACAGTCGACCCGGGTTAGGCAAGGCTTACCGAACAACGGGGCCTCGCCGACCGGATCGACTCGGGGCGGGAGTCGCCCCCTCCTCGTCCACCATCGACCAAGAGAACACGCGTGCTCGCAAACTACCTCATCGGCCTCCGCGAAGGCCTCGAAGCCGGCCTCGTCGTCGGCATCCTCGTGGCCTACCTGACCAAGCTCGGCCGGCGCGACGTGCTGCCGCGGCTGTGGACCGGCATCGCCGCCGCGATCGCGATCTCGCTCGTGACCGGTGCGATCCTCACCTGGGGCCCCTCGACCCTGTCGTTCCAGGCCCAGGAACTCATCGGCGGCGGCCTCTCGATCCTCGCGGTCGGCCTGGTCACGTGGATGATCTTCTGGATGGGCGCGAACGCCCGCAGCCTCAAGGGCGACCTCGAGTCCCGGCTCGACGGCGCCGTCGCAGGGTCGGCTCTCGGGATCGTGGTCCTCGGCTTCATCAGCGTCGGCCGCGAGGGCATCGAGACGGCGCTCTTCGTCTGGGCGAGCGTGTCCTCGAGCAGTGCGGGGTCGGGATCCAGCGCCTGGGTCGGCACGATCGGCGCACTGCTGGGCATCCTCAGCTCGGTGGTCATCGCGTACCTGATCTTCCGGGGCTTCGTCCGGATCGACCTCGGGCGCTTCTTCACCTGGACGGGCGGCTTCCTCATCCTGGTCGCGGCCGGCGTCCTCTCCTACGGCGTCGGCGACCTGCAGGAGGCGTCGCTCCTGCCCGGCTGGGGGACCCCGCTGTTCTCGCTCGGCCCGATCCTCCCGCCGCCCGTGACCGCCGTGGTCGGCGGCCTCTTCAACTACACGCCCGAGCCGACCGCGCTGCAGTTCACCGCCTGGCTGCTCTACCTCGTCGTCGTCGGCGCCCTGTTCGTCCGCCAGGTCCGCCTGCGCGGCCCGCGACGGGGCAGCGCGGCCCCGATCGCCGCTCCCGCTCCCACCTCCGTCTGACCCGCTCCGGCCCCGCCGGCGCACTCGCCCCGATCCAGGAGAAGCATGTCCTCGCGCGCTCGTCCCACCCTCCCCCGCGTCACCCTCGGCCTCGCCGGCGCCGGCGCCCTGGCGCTGATCCTCACGGGCTGCGTGCCGAACACCCCCGCGTCCTCCTCCTCCGCCGCGCTCGACGTCGCGATCAGCGACGACGCCTGCGAGGTGTCGACGGCGACCGCCGAGGCGGGAGCGGTGACGTTCTCGCTGACCAACGGCGGCTCGGACGTCAACGAGTTCGAGATCCTGGCCGAGGACAAGCTGCGGATCGTGGGCGAGAAGGAGAACGTGACCCCGGGCCAGAACGTCTCCTACGTCGCTCAGCTCGAGCCGGGCACCTACTACACCGCCTGCAAGTTCCAGCAGGTGGGCGCCCCGGTCGGGCTGAGCGAGTTCACCGTCACCGGTGAGGCCACCGCGCAGTCGGCGGACGAGAAGGCGGCGACGGAGGCGGCGGTCACCAACTACGTGGCGTACGTGAAGTCGCAGGTGGGCGAGCTGCTCCCCGCGGTCGCCGAGTTCGCGCAGGCCTACGAGGCCGGCGACGACGAGTCGGCGCGCGGCCTGTTCGCGTCGACCCGCGTCTTCTACGAGCGGATCGAGCCGACCGCGGAGGCGTTCGGCGACCTCGACCCGCGCATCGACTACCGCGAGGTCGACGCGGTCGCCGAGGGCCTGGACTGGACCGGCTTCCACCGCATCGAGAAGGACCTGTGGGCCCCCGCGGACGGTGCGCTCAACTCCGACGGCACGAGCGCGCTCCTCGACTGGGCGCCCTCCACCCCCGAGCAGCGCACGCAGTTCGGCCAGGGCCTCGTCGACGACGTGCAGAGCCTGGCCGACCTCGTGAACGCCCCCGGCTTCACCGTGTCGGTGGGCGACATCTCCAACGGCGCCATCGGCCTGCTCGACGAGGTCGCGGCCGGGAAGATCACGGGCGAGGAGGACTGGTGGTCGAGCACCGACCTCACGGACTTCGCGGCCAACGTCCAGGGCGCGGAGGTGGCGTTCGGCAACGTCGAGCCGATCGCGACCGCCAGCGGCGACGAGGGCGCCGACCTCACCGGGCGGATCACGCAGCGCTTCTCGGAGCTCGACGCTCTGCTCGCCCAGTACGGCTCGATCGACTCCGGCTTCGCCGCGTACTCCACCCTCACCGCGGATCAGAAGAAGGAGCTCTCGGACGCGGTCAACGCCCTCTCGGAGCCGCTCTCGCAGCTGACGCACACGGTGCTCGGCGTCGAGGAGCCGGCCGCGTAGTGGACGCCGCGCAGCACGAGGGAGCCCTGCCCGCGGATCCGGAGCAGTCCGCCGACGAGCCCCGCCGCCTCTCGCGGCGCGGGCTGCTCGGCCTCGTCTCGGCGGGGACCGCCGGACTGGCCGCCGGAGTGGGCGGCACGGTGGCCGTCACCTCCTCCGCGAGCGCGACGGCCTCCTCCGCCACGCGCACCGTGCCGTTCTTCGGCGCGAACCAGGCGGGGATCACCACCGCCGCGCAGGACCGGCTGCACTTCGCCGCGTTCGACGTCGCCGCGGGTACCACGCGCGAGGACCTCGTCGAGCTCCTGAAGGACTGGACGCTCGCCGCCTCGCGGATGACCCAGGGCCTCGAGGTCGGCGAGACCGGCGCGGTGGACGGGCCGGACACGGCTCCCCCGGAGGACACCGGGGAGGCGCTCGGGCTCGACGCCGCGTCCCTCACCGTCACGGTCGGCTTCGGACCCACACTCTTCACGGACGAGTCCGGCGCTGACCGCTTCGGCCTCGCCGACCGCCGGCCTCCGGAGCTGCAGGCCCTGCCCCGCTTCCGCGGCGACGCGCTCGTCCCCTCGGCCGGCGGCGGCGACCTCTGCATCCAGGCCTGCGCGGACGACCCCCAGGTCGCCGTGCACGCCATCCGCAATCTGAGCCGGATCGCGTTCGGCCGGGCCTCGCTCCGCTGGTCGCAGCTCGGGTTCGGCCGCACCTCCTCGACGTCCACCGCCCAGGCGACTCCGCGCAACCTCTTCGGCTTCAAGGACGGCACGGCGAACGTGAAGTCCGAGGAGGCCGACGCGGTCCAGGAGCACGTCTGGGTCCCGTCCTCCGACGGCCCCGCGTGGATGGTCGGCGGCAGCTACCTGGTCGCGCGGAAGATCCGGATGATCATCGAGACCTGGGACCGCAGCCAGCTGGGCGAGCAGGAGCGGGTCATCGGCCGCAGCAAGGGGTCCGGCGCGCCGCTCTCGGGCGGCACGGAGTCCACCGAGCCCGACTTCGCGGCCGCCGGCGCCACCGGTGCCCCGCTGATCGATCAGGAGTCGCACGTGCGCCTCGCGCACCCGAGCGCGAACGACGGGGTGCGGCTCCTGCGGCGCGGCTACAACTTCGTCGACGGCAACGACGAGCTCGGACGCCTGAACGCGGGACTGTTCTTCCTCTCGTTCCAGCGCTCCCCCGAGCAGTTCGTCACCGTGCAGCGGAACCTCGCGACGGATGCACTGAACGAGTACGTGAAGCACGTCGGCTCGGCCGTGTTCGCCGTGCCGCCCGGCGCCCGCGACGAGAGCGACTTCCTCGGCTCCGGCCTCTTCGCCTGATCCCTGAGAGGACCCGCACTCCGTCCCAGGATCCGGCGGGCGCACTCCACGGAGCGCCGAAGCCTGCGCCCGTAGCGTCGCCGGCGATGTCCGGGAACAGTGCGAGAAGCGGCCTGACCAAGCGCGAGCGCCAGGAGCTCGCCCGAGCGCAGGCGCGGGAGCGCCGCGAAGCAGAGAGGCGCCGGCGGCGTCGGAACCGGCTGCTCGGGCAGGGCGGAGCGGTCGTCGGGCTCCTCGCGGTCGTGGCCCTGGTCTGCTGGAACGTCTGGTCGCAGCAGGAGGTCGCGAGCGCCGGCCCGGCGAACATGCTCAGCGACGGCATCGTCCTCGCGGGCGACGGCTCGGCCGTGACGGCGACGACGACCGCGGCGCTCGCTCCGGGGGCCTCCCCCGTCCCGACCGACGAGAGCGCCACGCGGGCGGGCGGAGTCGTCGCCGTCGACCTCTACGTCGACTACCTCTGCCCGTACTGCGGGCAGTTCGAGAAGGCGAACGCCGAACAGCTGCAGTCGTGGCTGACGAAGGGGGCGATCACGCTCGAGATCCACCCGGTGGCGATCCTCGACTCCTCCTCGGCCGGCTCCGAGTACTCCAGCCGGGCCGCGAACGCCGCGGCGTGCGTCGCCGACGAGGATCCGGACCGCTTCCTCGCCGTGAACGCGGCGCTCTTCGCGCAGCAGCCGGCGGAGGGGACGACGGGCCTCGACGACGACGCTCTGCGGGCGCTGGTGACCGGAGCGGGGGTCGCCGACGACGACGTCCTCGCCTGCATGACGGCGGGCGAGTTCCGGCCCTGGGTCACGGCCGCGACGGAGCGGGCCACCTCGCTCCCCCTCGCGAACTCCTCCCTTCCGATGCTCCAGTCGACGCCGACCGTGCTGGTGAACGGCGAGCAGTACACGGGGAAGCCGGACGACGCGGCGGCGTTCGTCTCCTTCGTCACCTCGACGCTCGAGGCGGAGTCCGCGACTCCCTCTCCCTCTCCGAGCCCGGCGGGCTGATCCGACCCGCAGGGAGGAGATCCTGCGGCATGCCTGCGGCACGCGCTGCAGGACCGCGCGGAGACGACGAGACCGGCCGGAGCATCGCTCCGGCCGGTCTCGTCGTGGGCGGGCGCCGAGGCGCCCGGGGCTCAGCCCTGCTTCTTGAGGCGGCTCGTCATGCGCGCGCGGGCGTTCGCGTCGAGCTCCACCTTGCGGATGCGGACGACCTCGGGGGTGACCTCGACGCACTCGTCCTCGCGGGCGAACTCGAGGCACTCCTCGAGCGTCAGCTGACGCGACGGCGTCATCGACTCGAAGGTGTCGGAGGTGGACTGACGCATGTTGGTCAGCTTCTTCTCCTTGGTGATGTTGACGTCCATGTCGTCGTTGCGCGAGTTCTCGCCGATCACCATGCCCTCGTAGACCTCCTCGGTGGGGTTCACGAAGAAGGTCATCCGCTCCTGGAGCGCGATGATGGCGAACGGGGTCACGACGCCGTTGCGGTCCGCGACGATCGACCCGTTGTTGCGGGTGACGATCGCGCCCGCCCACGGCTCGTAGCCGTGCAGGATCGCGTTCGCGATGCCGGTGCCGCGCGTGGTGGTGAGGAACTCGGTGCGGAAGCCGATCAGGCCGCGCGACGGGACGATGAACTCCATGCGGACCCAGCCGGTGCCGTGGTTCGACATGCCGTCCATGCGGCCCTTGCGGGCGGCGAGGAGCTGCGTGATCGCGCCGAGGTACTCCTCCGGCGCGTCGATCGTGAGGTGCTCGAAGGGCTCGTGCGTCTTACCGTCGACCTGACGGGTGACCACCTGGGGCTTGCCGACGGTCAGCTCGTAGCCCTCGCGGCGCATCTGCTCGACGAGGATGGCCAGCGCGAGCTCGCCGCGGCCCTGGACCTCCCACGAGTCGGGGCGTCCGATGTCGACGATCTTGAGCGACACGTTTCCGATGAGCTCGCGGTCGAGGCGGTCCTTGACCATGCGCGCCGTGAGCTTGTGGCCCTTGACCTTGCCGACGAGCGGCGAGGTGTTGGTGCCGATGGTCATCGAGATCGCCGGGTCGTCGACCGTGATGGCCGGCAGCGGGCGGATGTCCTCGGGGTCGGCGATGGTCTCGCCGATGGTGATCTCGGGGAAGCCCGCGATCGCGACGATGTCGCCGGGGCCCGCGGACTCGGCCGGGTAGCGGTCGAGCGCCTTGGTGATCAGCAGCTCGGTGATGCGAGCGTTGGTGTGGGTGCCGTCGTGGTGGACCCAGGCGACCGTCTGCCCCTTCTTGATCGTGCCGTTGAAGACGCGGAGGAGGGCGAGGCGGCCGAGGAACGGCGACGCGTCGAGGTTGGTGACGTGGGCCTGGAGGGGCGCGTCGTCGTCGTAGGTCGGCGCCGGGATGTGCTTGAGGATCGCCTCGAACAGCGGCTCCAGGTCCTCGGCGTCCGGCAGCGTGCCGTCCTCGGGCTTGTTCGCCGAGGCGCGGCCGGCCTTGCCGGAGGCGTAGACCACGGGGACGTCGAGGATCGCGTCGAGGTCGAGGTCCGGCACGTCGTCGGCCATGTCGGAGGCGAGGCCGAGGAGCAGGTCCTGGCTCTCGGCGACGACCTCGTCGATGCGCGCGTCGGGGCGGTCGGTCTTGTTGACCAGCAGGATGACGGGGAGCTTCGCCTCGAGCGCCTTGCGCAGCACGAAGCGGGTCTGGGGCAGCGGGCCCTCGGACGCGTCGACGAGGAGGCAGACGCCGTCGACCATCGACAGGCCGCGCTCGACCTCGCCTCCGAAGTCGGCGTGGCCCGGGGTGTCGATGACGTTGATGGTGATGGGACCGTCGCTCGCGTGCTTGCCGCTGTACGAGACAGCGGTGTTCTTCGCGAGGATCGTGATGCCCTTCTCGCGCTCGAGCTCGTTGGAGTCCATCGCGCGCTCGTCCACGTGGGCGTGCGCGTCGAAGGAGTTCGTCTGCTTGAGCATGGCGTCGACCAGCGTGGTCTTGCCATGGTCGACGTGGGCGACGATCGCGACGTTGCGCAGGTCGGAGCGGGTGGCACTTGCCATGGATACGGACTCGTCTCGTGTTCTCGTGCAAAAGGGGGACCATCCATCGTACCGCAGCGAGGCGTCCGCACGGCGAAGGGCCCCGGATCCCCGCTCCGGAGGGCTCCGAGGAGCGCTCCAGGCGGGGCCGGGGCCCTGGTGACCGTCGGTCAGACCGCGAACTCGATGCCGGCGCCGGGGATGGCGTCGAGCAGCTCGCGGGTGTACTCCTGCTGCGGCGAGTCGAACACGGTGTCCGTCGGCGCGTGCTCGACGATCCGGCCCTTCTGCATCACGCAGACGTCGTCGGCGATCACGCGGACCACCGCCAGGTCGTGCGTGATGAACAGGTAGGTGAGCCCGAGCTCGGCCTGCAGATCGGCGAGGAGGCGGAGGATCTGCGCCTGGACGAGGACGTCCAGAGCCGACACCGCCTCGTCGAGCACCACGATCTCCGGCTTCAGCGCGAGCGCGCGGGCGATCGCCACGCGCTGGCGCTGGCCGCCGGAGAGCTCGTTCGGGTACCGGCTCGCGATCACGCGCGGGAGGGACACCTGGTCGAGCAGCTCGAGGACGCGCTCGCGCTGCGACGTCCGGTCGCCGACCTTGTGCACCCGCAGCGGCTCCGAGATGGTGTTGCCGATGTTGTGCAGCGGGTCGAGCGAGCCGTACGGGTCCTGGAACACCGGCTGCATGGAGCGCCGGAGCGCCAGCATGTCGCGGCCCTTGAGCTTCTCGGTCCGGCGGCCGGCGATCGAGATCGCACCGGAGGTCGCCGTCTCGAGGCCCAGCACCAGGCGGGCGATGGTCGACTTGCCCGAGCCGGACTCGCCCACGAGCGCCGTGGTGGTGCCCTTCGGGATCGAGAACGACACGTTGTCGACGGCCGTGAAGTCCTCGGCCTTCAGGCCGCCGCGGCGGATCTTGAAGACCTTGGTGAGGCCGTCGACCTCGATCATCGGCGCGCCGGAGGCGACGGCGCCGGCGTGGTGCGCGGCACCCGCGCCGACCAGGTCGACCTCGCGGACGGCCTCCGACTCGCCGGGGACCGACTCCACGGCCCGCCCGGCCGTCGACTGGATGCGGCGCGACGCGAGGCTGGGCGCCGCCGCGATCAGGCGCTGCGTGTAGGGGTGCTGCGGGTTCTGCAGCACCTCCACCGACGCGCCGGACTCGACGATGCGGCCCTTGTACATGACGATGAGCTTCTCGGCGCGCTCGGCGGCGAGGCCCAGGTCGTGCGTGATGAAGAGCAGCGCGGTGCCGTCGGTCTTCGTCAGCGTCTCGAGGTGGTCGAGGATCCGGCGCTGGACCGTGACGTCGAGCGCCGAGGTGGGCTCGTCGGCGATCAGCAGCTGGGGAGCCGCGGCCAGGCCGATGCCGATCAGCACGCGCTGGCGCATGCCGCCGGAGAACTGGTGCGGGAACTGCTTGAGGCGCTTCTCCGCGTCGGCGAGGCCCGCGTTCTGCAGGACCTCGATCGCCTTGGCGCGCACCTCCTTGCGACCGGTCGCCAGGCCGTTGGCCTTGATGGTCTCCTCGACCTGGAAGCCGACCGACCACACGGGGTTGAGGTTCGACATCGGGTCCTGCGGGACGTAGCCGATGCGGCGGCCCCGGATGTCCTCGAGCTCGGTCCTCGTGGCCTTCGCGAGGTCCTTGCCGTCGAAGAGCACGGAGCCGGCGGTGACCTGGCCGGTGCCGGGGAGCAGGCCGATGATCGCGGCGGCGGTCGTCGACTTGCCGGAGCCCGACTCCCCCACGATCGCGACGGTCTGGCCGTGCTCGATCGTGAGGCTCACGCCGCGGAGGGCGGGGACCAGTCCGCTGCCGGTCTGGAAGCCGACCTCGAGGTCGGTGACCTCGAGCAGCGGCCCCCGCGGTGCGTTCGGTGTCGTGGCGGTCATCGGAGGGCCCTCGCCTTCGGGTCGAGCGCGTCGCGGAGCGACTCGCCGAGGAGGATGAAGCTCAGCACCGTGACCGTCAGGGCGATCGACGGGTAGATCAGCGTCTGCGGGTTGGTGCGCAGGTCGCGCTGGGCCTGGCTGATGTCGTTGCCCCACGACATGACCGAGCCGGGCAGGCCGACGCCGAGGAACGACAGCGTCGCCTCCGCGGTGATGGCCGCGCCGAGCGAGATCGTCGTGACGACGATGACGGGGGCGATCGAGTTCGGCAGCACGTGCCGGAACAGGATCGCCATGCGCGAGAGGCCCGTCGCGGTGGCGGCGCCGACGAAGTCGGACTGCTTCACGCGGAGGACCTCGGAGCGCAGGACGCGCGCCGTCGTCGGCCACGCGAACGCGCCGATCGCCAGGGCGATGACGAACACGTTCCGGTGGGCCGAGAAGACGGACATGATGACGACCGCGGCGAGGATGTAGGGGATCGAGAAGAAGATGTCGCCGAGGCGCATGATCACGGTGTCGACCCAGCCGCCGAAGAAGCCGGCCAGCGCGCCGCCGATGACGCCGGACACCGTCGTGATCACGATCACGATGAGGCCGACGGTCAGCGACGTGGACGTGCCGTGGATGATCCGCGAGAACACGTCGCAGCCCTGCTTGGTGTAGCCGAGCACGCTGCCGTCGCCGGGGCCCTGGTTGCTGAACGAGAGCGCGCACTGGCGGGGGTCCACCGAGGTGAACAGGCCCGGGAACAGTGCGACGGCGATGATGACGAGGATCAGGACGCCCGAGATCCAGAACATGGGGCGCTTGCGCAGGTCGCGCCACGCGTCGGTCCAGAGGTTGCTGGGCTTCTCGTCGAGGCTGACGGCGTCGACCGACGCGATCGGCGTCTCCTCGAGCGGGGCCACGAAGTGGTCGATGCGGCGGGACTTCTGCACGCCGCCGGTGGACTCATTTGGCATAGCGGATCCTCGGGTCGAGTACGGCGTAGAGCAGGTCGACGAGGATGTTCACCACGAGGTAGAACAGCACCATGACCGTGACGAAGGAGACGACGGTCGGCCGCTCCCCTCGGATGATCGCCTGATAGAGCGTGTTCCCGACTCCGGGAACGTTGAAGATGCCCTCGGTCACGGTCGCGCCGACGATCAGGAGGCCGAAGTCGGCTCCGAACTGCGTCGTGACCGGGATGAGCGAGTTGCGCAGGACGTGCACGGGGATGACGCGGCGTCGCGAGAGCCCCTTGCTGTACGCGGTGCGCACGAAGTCCGAGCCGGCCGTCTCGATGACCGAGCCGCGCGTGAGGCGGATGGCGGAGGCGACGACGAACAGGGCGAGCACGATCGCGGGCAGCAGCAGCCTCTGGAACGACGCGTCGGCTCCGACGGTCGGGGGGAACCACCCCAGCTGGATCGCGAAGAAGGACTGCGCGATGAAGCAGAGCACGAAGATCGGCACCGAGACGAGCAGGAGGCTGACGACCAGCGCGCTCGCGTCGAAGAAGCTGCCCTTGCGCAGGCCGCTGATGAGGCCGATGGTCAGCGCGACGACGATCTCGATGACGATCGCCATCATGGCCAGCGTCAGAGTGACCGGGAAGGTGCGGGCGAGGATCTCGTTGACGGACTGGCCGGAGAACGAGATGCCGAAGTCGCCGCGGACGACGCCTCCCAGGTAGTACAGGTACTGGACGAAGAAGGGCTCGTTCAGGTGGTACTGCTCCTCGAGGCGGGCGAGGAGCGCGGGGCTCGGCGTCTTGTCGCCGAAGAGCGACAGGAGCGGGTTCCCCGGCATGGAGAAGACCATGAAGTAGATGAGGAACGTGGTGCCGATGAGCACGGGGACGGCTTGCAGGATGCGTCGGACGATGTAGGCGAGCATGTCAGCCCAGCCGGTTCCGGAGTCGCATGGATGGGGACCTCATTCGATTGTGACCGAAACAGGGCGCTCCGCCCGTGCCGTGACCGGGTGGCCGACGGCACGGGCGAAGCGCCCCAGTGGTTCGAGCTTAGTTCTTGGTGATCTCGTAGTAGAGCGGCACCGAGTTCCAGCCGAACTCGACGTTCGACACGCCCTCGCCGTAGCCGCCGGTCACGTTCGCGTACCACAGGGGCAGCGAAGGGAGGTCCTGCAGGAGGATCTCCTGGGCCTGCTGGAACGTCTTGTTCGCAGCGTCGGCGTCGGCGTCCGACAGGCCCTGCTGGAGCAGGGTGTCGAACTCGGGGTTGGAGTAGTCGCCGTCGTTGGACGAGGCGCCGGTCACGTAGAGCGGTCCGAGGAAGTTGTAGAGGCTCGGGTAGTCGGCCTGCCATCCGGTGCGGAACGCGGTCTCGATCGAGCGGTCGACGATCTTGGTGCGCGCCTCGGCGAAGGTCGGGTACGCGTCGCCCTCGGCGTCGATGCCCAGCGTGTTCTTGATCGAGTTGGTCACCGCGTCGACCCAGCCCTGGTGGCCGCCGTCAGCGTTGTAGGCGATCTTGAAGGTGCCGTCCCAGGGGCTGATCGCGTCGGCCTGAGCCCACAGCGCCTTGGCCTCGTCGGGGTTGTACTCGAGCACGTCCGCGCCGGAGAGGGCGTCGCTGTAGCCGTCGATCACCGGGGAGGTGAAGTCGGAGGCCGGGGTGCGGGTGCCCTCGAAGATCACGTCGGTGATCTCCTTGCGGTCGAAGGACATCGAGATCGCCTGGCGGCGGAGCTTGCCCTCCTCGCCGTCGAAGTGCGGGAGACGGCCCGGGATGGTGAAGGACTGGAACACGGCCGAGGGCTGATTCACGGCGCGGTCGCCGAGGTCGCTCTCGAAGGTGCCGAAGGCGGAGTCCGGGATCTGGTCGATCACGTCGACGTTGCCGCCGAGGAGGTCGGCGTAGGAGGCGTCCTGCGTGGCGTAGAAGACGATCTTCAGGCCGCCGTTCTGGGCCTCGCGGGGGCCGGTGTACTCGTCGTTCTTGACGAGCTCGATCTGGACGTCGTGCTGCCACGCGTCGTCGCCGTCGAGCTTGTACGGGCCGTTGCCGATCGGGTTCTCACCGAAGGCGGCCATGTCGTCGAACGCGGCGGCCGGCAGCGGGTAGTACGCCGAGTAGCCGAGGCTGATCGGGAAGTCCGACTGCGGGGACTTGAGCGCCACGGTGAAGGTGGTGTCGTCCACGGCCTTGAGGCCGGTGAGCTCGCTGTCCTCGGTGTCGCTGAAGCCCTCGAAGTTCGAGAAGAACGACGCGCTGAGCTGGTTGTTCGACAGCTTGGCGCCGTAGTTCCACGCATCGATGAACGAGCTGGAGGTGACCGGGTCGCCGTTGGTGAAGGTCAGGCCCGACTTGATCGTGATGGTGTAGTTCTGCGCGTCGTCCGACTCGATGGACTCGGCGACGTCGTTCTCGGGGGCGCCCTTGGCGTCGTAGTAGACCAGGCCCGCGAAGATCTCGTCGAGGATCTTGCCGCCGCCCACCTCGTTGGTGTTCGTCGGGATCAGCGGGTTCTGCGGCTCGGAGCCGTTCGTGGAGATGATCGCGGCGGCGTCGCCTCCCGATGCACCTCCGCCCGAGTCGTTCGAGCTGCTGCAGCCGGCCAGGACCAGCGTGCTCGCGGCGACGAGCGCCAGAGCCCCGAATCCGTAACGTCTGATGTTCACTATTCCTCCAGTGGTGTGGGGGCGCGCGAGAAGTGGTTTCCCTGACGCGTGGAGTGCCGTGCGCGTGGCGACGGCGGCGGCGCACGAGACTGGTGGCCGTCGCGCGGATGCCTGGAACGAGACTATGTATTCGCTCGCTATCTGCACAAAAGCATGTGGCAACCGTTACACAGCGGTAACCGGGAGGTGGAATCCTTGCGTCGTTCTGCACGAAACGTGCGCACAGGGCGGCCACCGCGCAACACATCGACTTCAGAGGAGACGCACGAAGTGTCCACCGACCTGTCAGGATCCGCGGTCTCGCCGCGCCGGATCCGCGTCGAGATCCTGCTGGTCCTCGGGCTCTCGCTGGGCGCCTCCGCGGTCTACTCGGTGGTCTCGATCGCCAACCGGCTCACCCGCTCGACCGCCCTGGCCGACCAGACCGCGACGATCAACGGCGCCCTCAGCGACCGCCCGGGCTTCGACCTCGTGTACCAGCTGCTCGCGCTCTTCTTCGATCTCGTGCCGGTCGCCCTCTGCGCGTTCCTGCTCTGGCAGAGCACGGGCCGGCCGCTCGGGCGGCTGGGACTCGACCTGCGACGGCCCCTGGCGGACCTGGGGACCGGGACGATCCTGGCGGTGGCGATCGGCGCGCCGGGCATCGCCCTCTACGCCGTCGGCCGCGCGCTGGGGATCACCGTGGCGGTAGTGGCCTCCCCGCTCGACGCGTACTGGTGGACGGTGCCGGTGCTCGTGCTGTCCGCGATCCGCGCGGGGGTGCAGGAGGAGGTCGTCGTGATCGGCTACCTCTACGCGCGGCTCGGCGACCTGGGCTGGGGCCGGTGGCGGATCCTCGTGACCAGCGCACTGCTGCGGGGCAGCTACCACCTGTACCAGGGCATCGGGCCCTTCATCGGGAACGTGGTCATGGGAGTGGTGTTCGGGCTGTTCTACCAGCGCTTCGGCCGGACGCTGCCGCTCGTGATCGCCCACTCGATCATCGACATCGTCTCGTTCGTCGGCTACCCGCTCGCCGTCGCCCTCTGGCCCGAGCTGTTCGCGCCGCCGTCCCCGCAGACGTGACCTCGGACTGTTCGCAACCGAGGTCAGGAGGCACAGGCGCGCCCCTCGCGGCCCGTGGCGCCGATCCCACCTCGATCACGGACGGTCTGCAGGCCGGAGAGCCGACCAGAGGTGCTCGCGACGTCGGACGAGACCACGGATGACCGCCTCGGTCCGGTCCCAGGAGCCGATGATCTGACGAGTCGCCGGAGGCAGAGGTAGCCCTGCGCCGCGAGCTCGAGGCTGCGCCTGTAGTCCTCCTCCAGCTGGTGCGAACCGGAGTGGAAAGCGCGCCCGTCCGGCTCGAGCACGAGTCGGTCTCCGAGGACGACGTCGACCCGCCCGACCCGCGGGACATCGACCTGCGACCGCACGCGGACGCGCAGTCGGCGTCTGCACCGGCGGACCCTCGTCTCGAGTCCGGACTGCGCACGCGGCTCGATCTCGTCGAACACCCATCGCTTCCCGGCCGGGGCGAGAGCGCGAAGCCCGAGGAGATCGTCGAGATCGACGGTTCCGAAGTTCACGGCGCTGTCGAACGTCATCAGCGCGTCCTCCCCGTCGACGCACGCGAGCAGGTGCAGCAGAGAGGAGCGGAGTCCGTCGAGGGAGGAGGTCTCGTGCCCGCACCCCTCCCACCGGCGCCAGTGGAGCCGGACGCCGTTGCCCCCTCGACGCTCGGAGGCGTGTGGCGGGCCGGCGACGTGCAGCTGCTCCGACTCGAGGACCCAGAGGCCGCGGGAGGAGAGCGCGGAGGCGCACGTGAGCACGCCACCCGCAGCGACGGCGCGGCGCTGGGCGGACGGAACGGCCGGAAGGGCGTACCACCCGCGCCTAAGCCGCAGGACCGCGCCGCGCTCGACGGCGGCCCTCAGCTGCCGCGGCGTGACGCCCGCACGTCGGAGCTGCTCGCTCGTCGCGACTCCGTCGAGCCCTGCCAGCACCTGCACCACGCGTTCCACACGGTCAGGCTCCCTCGCGCATCGGAGTCGCCGTGCGCCGTTCCCGCCGGATCGGGATAACGGCGCCCCGCTGCGCGCCTGTGAGGGACCGACGGTGTCCGCAACCGAGGGTGCGAGAGCCGAGGACGGGCTCCAGGCTCCGTTCCTGCTCTCTCACCCTCGGTCGCGACGAGCGCGTGCGGGCGGATCAGGCGAAGGCCTCGATGGGCGGGCAGGCGCAGACGAGGTTGCGGTCGCCGTAGGCCTGGTCGATCCGGCGGACCGGCGGCCAGTACTTGCCGCGCACCAGCGAGCGGACCGGGTAGACGGCCTCCTCGCGGCTGTAGGGGTGCGTCCACTCCTCGGCCGTCAGGCACTCGGCCGTGTGCGGGGCACCGCGCAGCGGGTTGTCGTCCACCGGCCACTCCCCCGCGCCGACCCGGTCGGCCTCCCGCTTGACCCCGATCATCGCGTCGATGAAGCGGTCGATCTCGGCGAGGTCCTCGCTCTCCGTCGGCTCGACCATCAGGGTCCCGGCGACGGGGAAGCTCATGGTCGGCGCGTGGAAGCCGTAGTCGACGAGGCGCTTGGCGACGTCGTCCACGGTCACTCCGGTCGCCGCGGTCAGCGGGCGGATGTCGAGGATGCACTCGTGCGCGACGAGCCCGTTGTCCCCCGTGTAGAGCACCGGGTAGTGCTCGCGCAGGCGCGCGGCGACGTAGTTGGCCGAGAGGACGGCCGCCCCGGTCGCGGCCCGCAGGCCCTCCTCGCCCATCATCCGGGCGTACGCCCACGAGATCGGCAGGATGCCGGGGCTGCCGTAGGGCGCCGCCGACACCGGCGCGCCGCCGTGGACGATCCGCTCGCCCTTCGTGCCCACGCCGTGCTCGAGCCGCTGCGCGAGCGGGTGGCCGGGCAGGAACGGCGCGAGGTGCGCCTTCGCGGCGACGGGCCCGACGCCGGGACCGCCTCCGCCGTGCGGGATGCAGAACGTCTTGTGCAGGTTGAGGTGCGAGACGTCGCCGCCGAAGTCGCCGAAGCGGGCGAAGCCGAGGAGCGCGTTGAGGTTCGCGCCGTCCACGTACACCTGTCCGCCGGCCTCGTGGACGAGGCGGCAGATCTCGGCGACCTCGTGCTCGTAGACGCCGTGGGTCGACGGGTAGGTGATCATCAGCGCGGCGAGGGAGCCCGCGTGCTCGGCGATCTTCGCCCGGAGGTCGTCCAGGTCGACGTTGCCGAGCTCGTCGCAGGCCACGACGACGACGCGCATGCCGGCGAGGACCGCGCTCGCGGCGTTGGTGCCGTGTGCGCTCGAGGGGATCAGGCAGACCGTGCGGTCCTCGTCGCCGTTGGAGCGGTGCCAGCCGCGGATCGCCAGCAGGCCCGCGAGCTCGCCCTGCGAGCCGGCGTTGGGCTGGAGCGACACGGAGTCGTAGCCGGTGAGGTGGGCGAGCCACCCCTCCAGCTGGTCGATCAGCGCCAGCGATCCCTGCACGTCCGCCTCGGGGGCGAACGGGTGCAGATCCGCGAACTCGGGCCAGCTGACCGCCTCCATCTCGGTGGCGGCGTTGAGCTTCATGGTGCAGGAGCCGAGCGGGATCATGCCGCGGTCGAGCGCGTAGTCCGAGTCGGCGAGGCGCTTGAGGTAGCGCATCATCGAGGTCTCGCTGTGGTGGCTGCTGAAGACCGGATGCACGAGGAAGGGCGTGCGGCGGTCGAGCTCGGCGGGGATGCTCCGCGCGGAGCCGCCGAGGAAGCCGAACGACGAGTCCAGCTGCCCGACGGCGGTCGCGACGGCGATCACCTCGAGGTCGGTGACCGTCTCGTCGATCGAGACCGAGACCGTGTCGGCGTCGACCAGGCGCACGTCGAAGCCGGCCTCGCGGGCGCGGGCGACCGCCGCCTCCGCGCCGCCGGGCACGACGACCGAGACGGTGTCGAAGAAGTCGGCGTGCCGGAGGGAGTGGCCCCGGTCGAGGAGGAGGCGCGCGAGGAGCGCGGCCCGGCCGTGCACGCGCTCGGCGATCGCGGCGAGCCCGTCCGGCCCGTGGTAGACCGCGTACATCGCGGCCATGACGGCCAGCAGGACCTGGGCGGTGCAGATGTTCGAGGTCGCCTTCTCGCGGCGGATGTGCTGCTCGCGGGCCTGGAGGGACAGGCGGTAGGCGGGGTGGCCGTCCGCGTCCTGGCTGACGCCGACGAGGCGGCCGGGAAGCTGGCGCTCGAGTCCCTTGCGGACGGCGAGGTAGCCGGCGTGCGGTCCCCCGAAGCCCAGCGGGATGCCGAAGCGCTGCGTGGTGCCGACCGCGACGTCCGCGCCGAGCTCGCCCGGCGAGCGCACCAGGGTCAGCGCGAGCAGGTCGGCGGCGACGACCGCCAGCCCGCCGTGGGCCTTCACCGCGGCGAGCACGGCGGACGGGTCCCAGAGGTGCCCGGATGCGCCGGGGTACTGCACGAGGGCGCCGAAGCACTCCGGCACCTCCTCCGCGGCGGTGCGCGAGAGCGGGAGCTCGACGATGCGGATGCCGACGGCCTCCGCGCGGCCGCGGAGCAGCGCGAGGGTCTGCGGGAGGGCGTCGGAGTCGACGACGAAGACGTCGGTGCGCGCCTTCGAGGCGCGGCGGGTGAGCAGCATCGCCTCGACGACGGCGGTGCCCTCGTCCAGCATCGATGCGCCGGCCGTGTCGAGGCCGGTGAGGTCGGAGACCATCGTCTGGAAGTTGATCAGCGCCTCCAGGCGTCCCTGCGAGATCTCGGGCTGGTACGGCGTGTAGGCCGTGTACCAGCTGGGGTTCTCGAGCACGTTGCGCGTGATCACGGCGGGGGTGTGCGTGCCGTAGTAGCCGAGGCCGATCATCGGCCGTCGCACCGTGTTGCGCGCGGCGAGGGCGCGCAGCTCGGCGAGCGCCTCGGTCTCGGTGGCCGGAGCGGGCAGCACCCGCGGGAGGTCGCGGACCTGGATCGACTCGGGGACGGCGGCGGTGACGAGCTCCTCGACGGAGTCGTAGCCGAGAGCCGCGAGCATGGTGCGCTGCGCGTCGGCGTCGGTCCCGATGTGGCGGGACTCGAAGGCGCCGGGGGTCCTGGTGGCCGGCATCTACTCGCCGACCAGCTCGGTGTAGGCGGCGGCGTCGAGGAGGCCGTCGGGCAGGGCGTCGAAGCGGACCCGGATCAGCCACCCCTCGCCGAACGGGTCGGAGTTCACGAGCTCGGGGCTGTCGACGACGGCGGTGTTGGCCTCGAGGACCTCGCCGTCGACGGGGGCGAACAGCTCGCCCACCGACTTCGTCGACTCGATCTCGCCGACGACGCTGCCGCCCTCGACGCGGGCTCCCGCCTCGGGGAGCTCGACGAACACGACGTCGCCCAGCTTGTCGGCGGCATAGGCGGTGATGCCGACGGTCGCGACCTCACCGTCGACCCGGATCCACTCGTGGTCGGAGGTGTACTGCAGCTCGGTGGGCACGGCCATGTCAGTTCTTCTTTCTCGAGTAGAAGGGGAGCTCGGTGACGGTCATCGGGAGGCGCGTGCCGCGGATGTCGACGGCGAGCGCCGTCCCGGGCTGTGCGGAGGCGGGGGCGACGTAGGCCATCGCAATCGGAACGCCCAGGGTCGGCGAGAGGACGCCGCTGGTGACCACTCCCACCTCGTCGTCGCCGGAGAGGACGAGGTAGTCGGCGCGGGCGGCGCGGCGGCCCTCGCCGACGAGCCCGACGAGCACGGGAGCGTCTCCGGAGGGACCCTCCTCGCTCGCCGCGCGGCCGACGAAGTCGATCGGCTTCCCGAGGGCGACGACGCGGCCGAGGCCGGCCTGCGCGGGGAAGACGTCGCGGGAGAGCTCGTGGCCGTAGAGCGGCATGCCCGCCTCGAGGCGGAGGGTGTCGCGCGCCGCGAGGCCGGCGGGGACGAGGCCCGCCCCGGCGCCGGTCTCGGCGAGCGCCTGCCAGAGCGCGGGAGCGGAGTCGGGCGAGACGTAGATCTCGAAGCCGTCCTCGCCCGTGTACCCGGTGCGCGCGATCAGGATCGGGTGCGCCTCGAAGGTGGCGGGCACGGCGCGGTAGTACCGCAGCTCCGCGAGCAGCCGCGCGGCGTCGTCCGTGTCGAGCACCGACTCCGCTCCCCGCTCGGTCTCGACGGCGAGGCCCTGGACGTTCTGCAGGATCTCGAGCGAGCGCGGGCCCTGCAGCGCGATCAGGGCGACGTCGTCGCTCTCGTCGAACAGCTCGCACTCGAACATCGCGGTGCGGTCGCGGAGCGTCTCGACGACGATGTGACGGTTGGCCGCGTTCGCGACGACCATGAAGCGGTCCTCGCCCGTGCGGTAGACGACGAGGTCGTCGATCACACCGCCCGTGCGCTCCAGGAGGAGGGTGTACTTCGCGCGGCCCGCGGCGACGGCCGAGATGTCGCTCGCCAGCGCGTAGTCGAGGGCGTCGACCGCCTCGGGCCCGACGACGAGGATCTCGGCCATGTGCGAGAGGTCGAAGAGGCCGGCGGCGGTGCGCACGGCGTGGTGCTCGGCGAGGTCGCCGGAGTACCGGGCCGGCATCTGCCACCCCGCGAAGTCGGTGAAGGACGCGCCGGCGGCCACGTGCACGTCGTGCAGGGGCGAGTAGCGGGCTTCGGGGGCCGTCGTCGGGGTCTCGGACATGAGTTCTCCATTTCGTCGCAGTGCTGGACTCGCGCCGCGTTCGCGGCAGAGCACAGCAGTGCCGTGGGAACTCCCCCTCTGTCGTGGAGCCTGAGAGATTCGCGCCGCCCCGAGGGGTCGTGCGCTTTCACCATGGGCGGATCCGAGCGGATCGCTTTCCAGAGTGGCCAATTCGACGCGGTACAGAGACCTGAGAGATTGGCGGGGAGGCTTGCTCCTTCGGTGCCGACCGGAGTCGGCTCTCCCGCGTCGCGTATTGCGGCCCGGTATTCGGTTGTGCGGTCAGCCTAGCGGCGGGGCGGACTCGTCGCGGCGTGTCGCTCCTTCCGCTAGGTGTTCGGGTGGCGGTGACACTAAGGTGGCTGCAGCACTTACAGTCGGTGCGACTCTTAGTAGGGAGCACTGGATGCCGGACGTGCAGCTCGCCGTGTCGACGGTGATCTTCGCGCTGCGGCCGCACCCGGAGACCGGAGCGAGCACCGTCTGGATCCCCGTCGTCCGGCGCATCCGCGACCCGTTCGAGGGACTCTGGGCGCTGCCCGGCGGACCGCTGCATCCGGACGAGGACCTCGCCGAGTCGGCCCGCCGCACTCTCCGCGAGACCACGGGCCTGGCTCCGCGCTACCTCGAGCAGCTCTACGCCGTCGGCGGCACCGACCGCTCCCCCGGCGAGGACCGCGTCGTGTCGATCGTCTACTGGGCGCTCGTGCGCTCCGCCGAGGCCGACGAGGCCATCGTGGGAGAGAACGTCGCCTGGCTCTGCACCGATCTGCCGCTCGAGCTCGCCTTCGACCACGGCCTGATCGTCGACTACGCCCTCTGGCGCCTGCGCAACAAGATGGAGTACTCCCGCATCGCGCAGGCCTTCCTCGGCGGCGCCTTCACCCTGTCCCAGCTGCGGGAGGTCCACGAGGCCGTCCTGCAGAAGCCCCTCGACCCGGCCAACTTCCGCCGGACGATCGAGAGCTCCGGCACCGTGGTGCCCACCGGGGAGCGCCTGACGGGCACCCGCCACCGTCCCCCGCGCCTCTACCGCTACGACGAGTCGGCGGCGCTCGTCGACAACGGCCCGCTGCCCGTCTGAGCGCGCCGCCCGACTCCCCCACCCGCCTCACGAGGAGAACACCGTGACATCCGTCGACAGCACCATCCGGCTCATCGAGGGCGGCTCCGCGCCCGGCGCCACCTGCGCGCCCGAGCTCGCGGAGGCCCCCTGGTCGTTCGACCTCGGCCTGCCCGCGTACGGGCCCGGCGCCTCCCAGGCCGACCCGATCCCGGCCGACGCCCCGGTCCAGGGCCGTCTGCCGGAGGAGTACACCACGGCGAGCGCCGACGAGCTGCACCACCGCATCCTCGCGGCCAAGGAGACCCTCGGCGAGCGGGTCGTGGTGCTCGGCCACTTCTACCAGCGGGACGAGGTGGTGCAGTACGCCGACTACGTGGGCGACTCGTTCCAGCTGGCGAAGGCGGCGACGAGCCGGCCGGACGCCGAGGCGATCGTCTTCTGCGGCGTGCACTTCATGGCGGAGACCGCCGACATCCTCTCCGGACCGGAGCAGGCCGTGATCCTGCCGAACCTGGCGGCCGGCTGCTCGATGGCCGACATGGCCGACATCGACTCGGTGGAGGACGCGTGGGCCGAGCTCATCGAGCTCTACGGCACCGAGCCGGACGCCGACGGCCGCGTGCCGCTCGTCCCGGTCACGTACATGAACTCCTCCGCCGCGCTGAAGGCGTTCTGCGGACGCAACGGCGGCGTGGTCTGCACCTCCTCGAACGCGGCGACCGTGCTCGAGGACGCGTTCGCGCGCGGGCAGCGGGTGCTCTTCTTCCCCGATCAGCACCTCGGCCGCAACACCGCGAAGGCGATGGGCGTGCCGCTCGAGCGGATGCCGATGTGGAACCCGCGGAAGCCGCAGGGCGGCTCCGACACCGCGACGCTCCTGGACGCGCAGGTGATCCTCTGGCACGGCTTCTGCTCGGTGCACAAGCGCTTCACGACGGCCCAGATCGCGAAGGCGCGCGCCGAGCACCCGGGCGTGCGCGTGATCGTGCACCCGGAGTGCCCGATGGCGGTCGTCGACGCGGCCGACGAGTACGGCTCGACCGACTACATCGTGAAGGCGATCCAGGCGGCGCCCGCGGGATCGACCTTCGCGATCGGCACCGAGATCAACCTGGTGCAGCGCCTCGCCGTCCAGTACCCGCAGCACACGATCTTCTGCCTCGACGACGTGGTCTGCCCGTGCTCGACCATGTACCGCATCCACCCCGGCTACCTCGCCTGGGTGCTCGAGGGCCTGGTGGCGGGGACGGTGCTCAACCGCATCGAGGTCGCGGAGTCGGTGCAGGCCGAGGCGCGCATCGCCCTCGAGCGGATGCTCGCGGCCGTTCCGCCCGCCGGGCCGGCGGGGGTCTGACATGGCGCGGGTCGTCGTCGTCGGCAGCGGTGTCGCCGGGCTGGTCGCCGCGCTGACGGCCGAGCGCCGCCACGAGGTGCTGCTCGTCACCAAGGGCGCGCTCGCGGAGTCGTCGACGCTCGCCGCGCAGGGCGGGATCGCCGCGGTCACGGCGCCGGGCGACTCGGTGGCGCTGCACGTGGAGGACACGCTGTCCGCGGGCGCGGGCCTCGCCGTGCGCTCGGCGGTCGAGGTGCTCTGCGCCGAGGGGCCGGAGGCGGTCGCGGCGCTGCAGGAGTGGGGCGTCGGCTTCGACCACGAGGGCGGCGAGCTGGCACGGGGACTCGAGGGCGCCCACTCGCGTCCCCGGATCCTGCACGCCGGCGGTGACGCGACGGGCGCCGCGATCGAGGCCGCGCTCGTGGCGGCGGTGCGGGCCTCCTCCGTCGAGGTGCGCGAGCACGTCGCCCTGGTCGACCTGGTGAGGGAGGGCGGCTCGGTCACGGGCGCCGACGTCCTGCACGACGGCGTGCTCGAGCGCCTGGCGGCCGACGCGGTCGTGCTGGCCACCGGAGGCGCCGGGCAGCTGTACCGGTACACCACCAATCCGTCCGTCGCGACCGGGGACGGGCTCGCTGCGGCCCTGCGGGCGGGAGCGGAGACGGCGGATCTGGAGTTCTACCAGTTCCACCCGACCACACTCGCGCTGCCGGGCGGCTTCCTCGTCTCGGAGGCGGTGCGCGGCGAGGGCGCGGTGCTGCGGGACGCCGCGGGCGAGCGGTTCCTGACCGGCGTGCACCCCGAGGCCGAGCTGGCGCCGCGCGACGTCGTGGCGCGCGCGATCGCGGAGCGGATGCGGCTGCAGGGCGGACTGCCCGTGCACCTGGACGCCCGGGCGATCGACCCCGAGGTGCTGGCGCGGAGGTTCCCGACGATCTCGGCGGTGTGCCGCGAGAACGGGCTCTCGCTCGCCGACGACCTGCTGCCCGTGACTCCGGCCGCGCACTACTGGATGGGCGGGATCGCGACCGACCTGGACGGGCGCACGAGTCTTCCCGGACTGCTCGCGGTGGGCGAGGTCGCCTGCACCGGCGTCCACGGCGCGAACCGCCTCGCCTCCAACAGCCTGCTCGAGGGCGTCGTGTTCGCGCGCCGCGCGGCGCTCGCTCTCGACTCCCTCCCGTGGAGCGGCGGACCGGTCGCCCCTCCCCGCGCCGTCCTGCCGATGACGCTCGACCGCACCGCTCTGCAGGACGCGATGTGGGCGGGCGCCGGCCTCTCCCGGGACGCGGCGGGGCTCACGGCGGCGCGCGACGCGCTCGTCGCCTCCGCTTCTCCCGCTCCGCTCGGACTGCGGACGCTCGAGGACGCGAACCTGCGCACCTGCGCCCTCGCTCTGATCGACGCCGCGCTCGCGCGCACGCACTCCGTCGGCGCCCACCACCGCACCGACTCCCCCGACTCCGCGACGGCGAGCGCCGCCGCCCCCATCAGAGAGGCGGCCCTTCCGTGCTGACCCGCCAGAGCATCGACCGCGTCGTCACCCTCGCCCTCGAGGAGGACGCGCCCTGGGGAGACCTGACCTCCGACACCCTCCTCCCCGCGGACGCCACCGCGAGCGCCGCCCTGGTCGCCCGCGAGCCGGGCGTCTTCAGCGGCGGCGCCGTCCTGGTCGGCACGATGCGGCAGGTCGACTCCCGGATCCGCTGCTCGGTTCTCGTGGAGGACGGCGCTGTCTTCGAGGCCGGGCAGACCCTCGCCCGGATCGAGGGCCCCGCGGGCGGCGTGCTCCGCGGCGAGCGGGTCGCGCTCAACCTCGTGCAGCGGATGAGCGGCATCGCCACCCTGACGGCGCAGTACGTCGCCGCGGTGGCGGGGACCCGGGCCCGCATCGTCGACACCCGCAAGACCACGCCGGGCCTGCGCGCGCTCGAGAGGCACGCCGTGCGCAGCGGCGGCGGCCGCAACCACCGCTTCTCGCTCTCGGACGCGGTGCTGGCGAAGGACAACCACCTCGCGGTGCTCGCCGCGCGCGGGATCGACCTGACCGCGGCCCTGCGGGCGGCGCGCGCCACGATCCCCCACACGGCGCACCTCGAGGTCGAGGTCGACCGGCTCGACCAGATCGAGCCCGCGCTGGCGGGAGGCGCGGACACGATCATGCTCGACAACTTCACCCCCGAGCTGCTCCGGCAGGGCGTCGCCCTCATCGGCGGGCGGGCCGTGGTCGAGGCGAGCGGCGGCGTCGACCTCTCGACCGTGCGCGCGATCGCGGAGGCGGGGGTCGACGTGATCTCCGTCGGGGCGCTCACCCACAGCGTCCGCTCGCTCGACCTCGGCCTGGACATCGCGGTCGAGTGATCTACCTCGACCACGCCGCGACCTCGCCCGTGCGCCGCGAGGTGCTGGAGGCCATGTGGCCGTTCCTCACCGCGGAGTACGGCAACCCGTCGAGCAGCCACGCGCTCGGCGACGCCGCGGCGCGCGCGCTGGAGGCGGCCCGCGCTCAGGTGGCGCGCTTCCTCGGCGGCCGCGCCTCCGAGACGCTCTTCACCTCCGGCGGCACGGAGTCGATCAACACGGCGGTCAAGGGCCTCGCGCTGGGGGCGCCGCGCGGACGGCACCTGGTGATCTCGGCGCTCGAGCACGAGGCGACCGTGGAGTCGGCCGACCACCTCCGTCGCCTGCACGGCTTCGAGGTGTCGAGGGCCCCCGTCGACGCGACGGGCCTGCTCGACCTCGACGCGCTCGCCGCGCTGATCCGGCCGGACACCGCGCTGGTCTCGGTGCTCGCGGCGAGCAACGAGATCGGGACGGTGCAGGACGTGCCGGCGATCGCGTCGCTCTGCCGGTCGCGGGGCGTGCCGCTGCACGTGGACGCCGTCCAGGCCGCCGGCTGGCTGGACGTCGCGGGCTGGGGCGCCGACGCCGTCTCCGTCTCGGGCCACAAGCTCGGGGCGCCGAAGGGCGTGGGGGCGCTGCTGCTGCGCAGCCGGCTCCCGTTCGAGCCCCTGCTGCACGGCGGCGGCCAGGAGCGGGAGCGGCGCTCGGGCACCGAGAACGTGGCCTTCGCGGTCGCGCTCGGCACCGCGGTGCGCCTGCTCGACCCGGAGCGAGCGATGCGGGTCGGGGCGGTCCGGGACGCGTTCGCCGAGCGGGTCGCGGCTCTGGCGCCCCGGGCCGTGCCGCTGGGCTCCGCGGCGCACCGGCTCCCCTCGATCGCCGCGTACGCCGTCCCCGGGCGCAGCGGCGAGTCGACGCTCCTCGAGTTGGAGGAGCGCGGCGTCGTCGTCTCGAGCGGCTCGGCGTGCGCCGCCGGGCGCGACGAGCCCTCGCCCGCGCTGCTCGCCCTCGGTCTCGACCCCGACGTCGCCCGGACCGCCGTGCGGTTCAGCTTCGGCGACGGCGCCACGCTCGAGGAGGCCGAGACCGCGTCCTCCGCGCTCTCCGCGGTCCTCGCCTGAGACCTCTCGCAGCGGATCCCCGTCGATCGGGAATGTCCGGGGCGCCCGCCGCTGTTCTCCCTCCGTACCCCGCATCCGCGCCCGCGAGTCGAGCCGTCGATTCGCCCCTCACGCCGATCCCCCTCACGACCGGAGAACACCTGTGACCGAGCGCAGCACCCTTCCCGAGACGCGACGCGCCGCACCCGCCGCCGCCACGACCCTCGAGCCGCGCAGCCGCCTGGTCATCAGCCTCCTGCTGGTGTCGGCGTTCGTCGTGATCCTCAACGAGACGATCATGAGCGTGGCGCTGCCCGACCTCATGCGCGACTTCGACGTCGAGGCGCACGTGGGCCAGTGGCTCTCGACCGCCTTCATGCTCACGATGGCCGTCGTCATCCCGATCACGGGCTACCTGATCCAGCGGCTGCACACCCGCACGCTCTTCGCCGCCGCGATGATCCTCTTCAGCCTCGGCACGCTCACCGCCGCGCTCGCGCCGACGTTCGCCGTCCTGCTGGCGGCCCGCGTGGTGCAGGCCGGAGGCACGGCGATCATGATGCCGCTGCTGATGACGACCGTGATGACGCTGGTGCCGCCGGCGATCCGCGGCCGGATGATGGGCAACATCTCGATCGTCATCTCGGTGGCGCCGGCGGTCGGCCCGACGATCTCGGGCGTCATCCTCAACTTCCTCGGCTGGCGCTGGATGTTCTGGATCGTGCTCCCGATCGCGATCGGCGCGCTGCTCCTGGGCCTGCGCAAGGTCGAGAACGTCACCGAGCCGCGCTCCATCCCGATCGACTCGCTGTCGGTGGTCCTCTCGGTCTTCGGCTTCGGCGGCCTGGTCTACGGCCTGTCGAGCCTCGGCGAGGGCGGAGCCGCGGTCGTCGCGCCGTGGATCCCGTTCGTCGTCGCGGGCCTCGGCCTCGCGGGCTTCATCGCGCGCCAGCTCCTGCTGCAGCGCACCGACCGGGCCCTGCTGGACCTCCGGACCTTCTCCTCCGCCAACTTCACCATCGTCATCGCGATGATGGCGGTCAGCATGTCCGCGCTCTTCGGCACGCTGATCCTGCTGCCCCTCTACACGCAGAACGTGCTGGGCCTCACTCCGCTGGAGACCGGTCTGCTCCTGCTCCCCGGCGGCCTGCTGATGGGCCTGCTCGCGCCGTTCGTCGGCCGCGGGTACGACCGCTTCGGCCCGCGAGTGCTGCTCGTGCCCGGCTCGATCGTCGTCGCCGGCGCACTGTGGGGGTACACCCTGCTCGCGGCGGACTCGTCGCCCTGGTTCGTGCTCTCGCTGCACGTGACCCTCAGCCTGGGCCTCGCCTTCGTCTTCACGCCGCTGTTCACCGCCGGCCTCGGCTCGGTGCGCCCCGCGCTCTACTCGCACGGCAGCGCGATCATCGGCACCGTGCAGCAGCTGGGCGGCGCGGCCGGCACGGCGCTGTTCGTCACCGTCCTCTCGATCCGGTCGGCGGAGCTCGCGCAGGGCGGCGCCGACCAGGCCGCCTCCTACGCCGGCGGCATCCACTCCGCGTTCCTGTGGGGCGCGTCGATCGCGACCGTCGCGATCGTGGCCGCGTTCTTCGTCCGCCGCCCTGCGGAGTCGGACGCACCGCTCCCGATGGCGCACTGAGCCGGTCGGGCCGACCCCGCCTGTTCACCTCCGCGTCACCCCGCCTCCCTACGGTGTCGCCCCGGCCGCCGCGCAGACGGATCGCGCGGCCGGGACGGAGACGACAGTGACCGAGACCGCCGGACCCCAGGACGTGCTCGACGCCGGAGCCGCTACCCCTCCGGCGCGCACGCTGGTCGACGTCCTCCGCGACACCGCGGAGCGCCACCCGGACGCCTCCGCCCTGGAGGACCCGGCCGGAGCGCTCAGCTACCGGGAGCTGCTCGCCCGCACGGTGCAGCTCGCGGGCGAGCTCACCGCCGCCGGCGTCCGACGGGGCGACCGCGTCGGGATCCGCATGCCCAGCGGCTCCCGCGAGCTCTACCTCGCGATCCTGGCCGTCCTCGCCGCGGGCGCCGCCTACGTCCCGGTCGACGCGGACGATCCCGAGGAGCGGGCGCGCCTCGTCTTCGGCGAGGCCGCCGTCCGCGGCGTGATCACCGGCTCCGGCCGCTTCGAGCGCACCGGCGGTGACGAGCCGGCCGCGCGCCTGTTCACCGCGAGCGCGCCGCACCCGAGCACGGCGTCGATCCCGCTTCTGCAGCCGCCCTCGCTCGAGGACGACGCCTGGATCATCTTCACCTCCGGGTCCACCGGAACGCCCAAGGGCGTGGCGGTCAGCCACCGCTCCGCCGCCGCGTTCGTCGACGCCGAGGCGCGCCTGTTCCTCCAGGCGGAGCCGCTCGGCCCCGGGGACCGCGTGCTGGCCGGTCTCTCCGTCGCCTTCGACGCGTCCTGCGAGGAGATGTGGCTCGCCTGGCGGCACGGCGCCTGCCTCGTCCCGGCTCCCCGCTCGCTGGTCCGCAGCGGCATGGACCTCGGCCCGTGGCTGACCACGCACGGCATCACGGTGGTCTCGACGGTGCCGACGCTCGCCGCGCTCTGGCCTGCGGAGTCGCTCGAGAACGTCCGCCTGCTGATCTTCGGCGGCGAGGCGTGCCCTCCGGAGCTCGGCGACCGCCTGGCGGTCGAGGGTCGCGAGGTCTGGAACACGTACGGGCCGACCGAGGCGACCGTCGTCGCCTGCGCCGCGCCGCTCGGCGGCCCGCCCCCGGTGCGCATCGGCCTGCCCCTCGACGGCTGGCGGCTCGCGGTCGTCGACGCGGAGGGGCGGCGGGTCGGCGAGGGCGAGGTCGGCGAGCTGGTCATCGGCGGAGTCGGGCTCGCGCGCTACCTCGACCCGGTCAAGGACGCCGAGAAGTACGCTCCCGCGCCGCTCCTGGGCTGGGAGCGGGCCTACCGCTCCGGCGACCTGGTGCGCTTCGAGAGTGCCGGCCTGGTCTTCCAGGGGCGCGCGGACGACCAGGTGAAGCTCGGCGGACGGCGCATCGAGCTCGGCGAGGTCGAGGCCGCGCTGCAGGCGCTCCCCGGAGTCTCGGGGGCAGCGGCCGCGGTCCGCACCACGGCGGCCGGCAACCAGGTCCTCGTCGGCTACCTGGCCCTCGCCGGCGGGCGGGAGCTCGACCGGGACGCGGCGCTCGCCCGCCTGCGCGAGGAGCTGCCCGCGTCCCTCGTGCCGCTGCTGGCGGTGGTCGAGGAGCTGCCGACCCGCGTCTCCGGCAAGGTCGACCGTGCCGCCCTCCCCTGGCCGCTCGCCGTGGGCACGACCGAGGACGCCTCCCTCGACCCCGAGGAGGCGTGGCTCGCCGCCCTCTGGCGCGACGTGCTCGGCGTGCCGGTCGACGAGCGCGCGAACTTCTTCGACCTCGGCGGCGGCTCCCTCGCCGCCGCGCAGCTCGTGGCGCGCATCCGCGAGCGCGACCCGGAGTTCACCGTCGCCGACGTCTACGCCCACCCGCGCCTGGCGGCGATGGCCGCCGAGATCCAGGGCCGCTCGACCGAGGCCCCGGAGGCGTCCGCGCACCGGATCGCTCCGGTCCCGCTCCGGATGCGCGTGCTGCAGACCCTCCTCGGCGCGCCGCTGCTCGTGCTCGGCAGCGCCCGCTGGGTCACCGCGATCCTCACCGCCACCGCGGTGCTCGATCTGGTGCCCGGCTTCGGGTGGCTGCCCACCGCGCCGCTCGCGGCCCTGATCCCCGCGTTCGCGCTCTTCCTCACGCCGTTCGGGCGGATGGGGCTCACCGTCCTCGCCGCGCGCACCCTGCTGCGCGGGATCCGCGCCGGAGACCACCCGCGCGGCGGCCGCGTGCACCTGCGGCTCTGGCTGGCCGAGCAGATCGCGTTCCAGCTCAAGGCCGTGAGCCTGGCGGGCGCCCCCTGGGTCGCCTACTACGCCCGCGCGCTCGGCGCCCGGATCGCCGACGACGTCGATCTCCACTCCCTCCCTCCCCTGACCGGGATGCTGACGCTCGGGCGCGGCGCGGCGATCGAGCCCGAGGTCGACCTCTCCGGCTACTGGATCGACGGCGACGTGCTGCGCGTCGGCGCCGTCCGGATCGGCGCCGGCAGCACCGTGGGCGCGCGCAGCACGCTCCTCCCCGGCGCCCGGATCGGCAAGCACGCGCAGATCGAGCCGGGATCCGCCGTCTTCGGACGGGTGCCGGCCGGGCAGCGCTGGGGCGGCTCCCCCGCCCAGCGGCTCGGCAGGGCGAACGCCGGATTCCCCGCGGAGCGCCCGGCGCGCCGCCCGGGCTGGGTCTGGGCGTACGGAGCGTCCGCGGTCGGCCTCGCGGCGGTCCCGGTCCTCGCCCTCGCGGCCGGGCTCGCCGTCGTGGCCGCCGCCGTGCAGGGCTCCGCCGGCCTCGGCGCCGCGCTCGGGCCCGCTCTGGCCGCGCTCGTGCCCGCCGTCGCCGTCTCCGGAGTCGTCCTCGCCGCCCTCGTCGTCGTCCTGGTGCGCCTGCTCGGCCGGGGCGTCGAGCCCGGCACCCACCCCGTGCGCGGGCGGATCGGCTGGCAGGTCTGGTCGACGGAGCGGCTGCTCGACTCCGCGCGGGTCCTGCTCTTCCCGCTCTACTCGGGCCTGTTCACCCCGGTCTGGCTGCGGCTCCTCGGCGCGAAGGTCGGGCGCGACGTCGAGGCCTCGACGGTGCTGCTCCTGCCCGCCATGACGACCATCCGCGACGGCGCGTTCCTCGCCGACGACACCCTCGTCGCCTCCTACGCGCTCGGCGGCGGCTGGATGCGGCTCGCCCGCGCCGAGATCGGTGAGCGCGCGTTCCTCGGCAACTCCGGCATGGCCGCGCCCGGGCACACCGTTCCCGCCGGCGGACTCGTCGCAGTCCTCTCCTCCGCGCCCCGGAAGTCGAAGGCGGGCTCGTCGTGGCTGGGCTCGCCGCCCGTGCGGCTGCGACGGACCGTCGTCGAGGCGGAGTCCGCGCGCACCTTCCGCCCGGCCCGCCGGCTCCGCGCGGCCCGCATCGCGTGGGAGCTCGGCCGCTTCGTCCCGGTGGTCGTCTCGGTCGCGATCGGCCTCGGCGTGGTCGCGGGACTGCTGGCGCTGATCCAGACGCTCGGGGCGGTGCTCGCCGCGCTCGTCGGAGGCGTCGTGCTGCTGGCCGCCGGGGCGGTCGCCGCGGCCGTCTCCACCGCCGCGAAGTGGGTGCTGATCCAGCGCGTCGAACCGAGCGAGCAGCCGCTGTGGTCCTCGTTCGTCTGGCGGAGCGAGTTGGCCGACACGTTCACCGAGATGGTCGCCGCGCCGTGGTTCGCCCATGCCGCCGCGGGCACTCCGGCGCTGGTGTGGTGGCTGCGGAGCCTCGGCGCCCGGATCGGACGCGGCGTCTGGTGCGAGAGCTACTGGCTCCCCGAGGCCGATCTGATCTCGCTCGGCGACGGAGCGACCGTGAACCGGGGCTGCGTCGTGCAGACGCACCTGTTCCATGATCGAATCATGAGCATGGATCTCGTGAGCCTCGACGCCGGCGCCACCCTGGGCCCGCACAGCGTGATCCTCCCCGCCGCGCGGATCGCCGAGCACGGGACGGTCGGCCCGGCCTCGCTGGTCATGCGCGGGGAGCTCGTGCCCGCGGGCAGCCGCTGGAGCGGCAACCCGATCGGCCCGTGGCGCGAAGTGCGCGTCGCCGACTACCACGCGCCCGTCGCGTGAGCCCCGCGCTGACCGGGCTCGAGACCGCCGGCGACCCCTACGTCCCCGGCATCGGGAACACCGGATACCGCGTCGAGTCCTACGACCTCGACCTCGACTACCGCGTCGCCTCGAACCGCCTGGTCGGCCGGGCCGTGCTGAGGATCGTCGCGCTGCAGCCGCTCCGGCGGTTCTCGCTCGACCTCTCCCGGCTCCGCGTGGCCCGGGTCCGGATCGACGGGCGCCGCGTCCGCCACGAGCAGGCGCCGCACAAGCTGAGGGTGACCCCGGCCGAGCCGCTGGCCGCCGGCGAGAGCGTCGAGGTCGAGATCGAGTACAGCGGACACCCGGCGCCCCGCGCCAGCCACTGGGGCGAGCTCGGCTGGGAGGAGCTGGAGGACGGGGTGCTCGTCGCCTCGCAGCCCTCCGGCTCCTCCACCTGGTTCCCCTGCAACGACGACGTCGCCGAGAAGGCCCCGTACCGCCTCCGCGTCACCGCCGAGGAGGGCTACGCCGTGCTCGCGAACGGGGTGCTCGTCGACTCGAGCGCCCGCTCGGGCCGCCGCACCTGGCTCTACGAGCAGCGCGAGCCCAGCGCCGCCTACCTCGCCTCGGTGCAGATCGGCCGCTACGCGATCGAGGAGCGCGTGCTCGCCGGAGTCGCGGTGACCCTCGCCCGCCCCGCCGCCCTGGCCGCACGGGTCGCGCACGACTTCGCTCCGCTCGAGCGCATGCTCGCCCTGTTCACGCGGCTGTTCGGGCCCTACCCCTTCGCCCGCTACTGCGTCGTCGTCACGGCGGACGAGCTGGAGATCCCGCTCGAGGCGCAGGCGATGGCGGTGTTCGGCGCCAACCACGCCGACGGCCGCGGCGGCTCGGAGCGCCTGATCGCTCACGAGCTCGCGCACCAGTGGTTCGGCAACAGCGTGGGCATCGCCCGGTGGCGCCACATCTGGCTCAACGAGGGGTTCGCCTGCTACGCGGAGTGGCTGTGGTCGGAGGACTCGGGCCGCGCCACCGCCGACGCCTGCGCCCGCCGCCACCACGCGGTGCTGCGGGGTGCGGCGCAGGATCTCGTGCTCGCCGATCCGGGGCCGGTCGCGCTCTTCGACGACCGGGTCTACAAGCGCGGCGCGCTCACCCTGCACGCGCTGCGGCTCACCGTCGGCGATGAGCCCTTCCGCCGACTGCTGCGGGAGTGGACGTCCCGCTACGCCTCCGCCGCCGTCACCGACGAGGAGTTCCGCGAGCTCTGCACCGAGATCCTCGGCGAGGGAGTGGACGACCTGCTCGACGCGTGGCTCCTCGACGAGGAGCTGCCGCCGCTACCGCCCGGGCGCTGACACCAGCGAGTCCGCGAGCGCGTCGCCGTGCTCGCGCCGCCAGCCGATGATGGGCCCGGCGCCCGTGTCCCCCATCGGCCCGAGGGCGACGCTGACCCGCAGCGCGGGGTCCAGCTGCGGCTCGGCCAGCCGGAAGCGGACGCCGTCGATCCGCGCCTCCGCCGCGTGGTGCGACTCGTGCACGTGCACCCGGCGCGGGTCGAGCTCGAGCCCGCGGCCGTCCGCCTTCAGCGCGGCCTCGATCCGGGTCCAGTGCAGGACGGGGTCGGCGGGGCGCATCCCGCCGGTGGCGAAGGGCGCCCCCGCGATGCGCGTGATCCGCTCCCCGCGCTCAGGCGTGCCCAGCGTCGGCTCCACGTCGATGCCGACCGCACCGGCGCTGCTGGCCGCGACGACGACGGCGCCGGCGCAGTGCGCGATGCTCACCGACAGCAGCTCCAGCGCGGTCCCTCGTCCCTCCAGCCGTGGCCGGCCGTGCGCGCCCCCGCAGCGCGGGCAGCAGGCGACGACCCGGACCTCCGACGCACGCGTGCCCGTGAGCTCGGCCGCGAGCATCCGGAGCAGCACCCGCCCGAAGACGAAGCGCTCGGCCGCCGCCGCGGCGACCGTGCCGGCGTAGCGCTCGCGCTCCTCGTCGCTCAGCAGCGGAAGCAGCCGCTCGGCGTCCAGCGTCTGCTCGTCCAGCGCCAGCCAGCGCAGGTGCACCCCCGGCAGCTCCGCGCCGATCCCCGACTCCCCCATGTCCGTCCCCCCGGTCAGCTCGTCGCGGCGTGCTCGCCGCGCTCGTACACGTCGGCGGCCGATCCGACGATCAGCGGGTCAGGACCCAGCGGGCCCACGACCTCCTCGTCGCGTCCGTCGTAGTCGTAGAGGCTCAGCACGTAGCGCATGGCCTCGAGCCGGGCGCGCTTCTTGTCGTTGCTCTTCACGATGGTCCAGGGGGCGTCGGCGGTGTCGGTCGCCGCCATCATCGCCTCCTTGGCCGCGGTGTAGTCGCCCCACTTGTCGAGGGAGGCGAGGTCCATCGGCGAGAGCTTCCACTGGCGCACGGGGTCGATCATGCGGATCGTGAACCGGGTGCGCTGCTCCTCCGCCGAGACGGAGAACCACAGCTTCACCAGGTCGATGCCGTCGCCGACGAGCATCCGCTCGAACAGCGGCGTCTGCCGGATGAACTCGTCGTACTGGGCCGGCGTGCAGAAGCCCATCACGCGCTCCACGCCGGCGCGGTTGTACCAGGAGCGGTCGAAGAGGACGATCTCGCCGGCGGCCGGCAGGTGCGAGACGTAGCGCTGGAAGTACCACTGGCCCGCTTCGCGCTCGGTCGGCTTCTCGAGCGCGACGACGCGGGCTCCCCGCGGGTTGAGGTGCTCGGTGAAGCGCTTGATGGTGCCGCCCTTGCCCGCGGCGTCGCGCCCCTCGAACACGACCACGAGTCGGCGCCCGTGCTTCTTGATCCAGTTCTGCAGCTTCAGCAGCTCGATCTGGAGGAGGCGCTTGCCCGCCTCGTACTCCTCGCGCGACATCCGCTCGTCGTAGGGGTAGCCCTCGCGCCAGGTGTCGACCTGCGTGCCGTCGCGGTGCAGGAGCACCGGGTCGTCGTCGTCCTCGTCCAGCACGACGAGGTCCCGCGCATCGGCGGGTGTGAGCGTGCGGAGCAGCTCGGGAGTGGGACGGAGGGCGTCATCGGCGGTGTCGGGCACGGAGGGACGCTAGTGCGGCCGTGCGACGCTCCGGTGAACGGCGGGTATCCCCGCGTCTGCGGGGAGGTCGGTCGGACGGGCCGCCACGCCGATCGCGGTCCCGGCCGCCGGGTGCGCAGGCTGATCACGACGGCTGTCCGCAACCGAGGCTGCAGTGCTCGATCCGGGGCGTTTTCGCGAGAATCGACCGGCTCCGCCTCGTCTCGGGACGGCGTCAGCCGGTGAACGCCGCAGGAGGCAGGTCGGTCTCGCCGCCCTCGATCGCGTCGAGCAGCCGGTCGACCACGTCCTGCGGCGCCAGACCCGCGCCGAAGCGGGGCGCGTCTCCGGCGAGCGGGTGCCGGGACAGCTCGGTCTCGGTGTGGCCGGGACGCGCGTCGAGCAGAAGGACGCCCGCCCGCTTGTACTCGCGGGCCGAGGCCTTCACGAACGCGTGCAGTGCCGCCTTCGAGGCGGAGTACGCGGCGAGGCCCGCGGTCGGCGCCTCCGCCACCACGCCGCTGATGGTCAGCGCGAACGGCTCGCGTCCCTCGCCCGCCGACGCGACGAGCGACGGCAGCGCGGCGGTCAGCACCCGGATCGGCGCCAGAGCGTTCACCTCGACGAGCTCCTCCAGAACGGCCGGGTCGAGCTCGGCGGACGGCCCGAAGGCCACGACGCCCGCGGCCACGACGACGCCGTCGAGGCGCCCGTGCCGCTCGAGCACCTCGGCGACCACGCGCCGGGGCTCGTCCTCCCCGCGCAGATCGGCGACCAGGGGGGCGTCGCCGAGCGCTGCGGAGTCGCGGCCCGACCGCACCGCGACGGCACCGCGCGCCTCCAGCGCATCGGCCAGGAGGCTGCCGAGGCCGCCCGAGGCTCCGAGGACGAGGACGACGGCACCGTCGAGACGAGTCATGTGGCGAGCCTAGACGGGTGCGCTGTCGCGGATCAGCACTACCGTCCGCACCGCCGGACCCCTACCGTGAGGCGCATGACACGACTGCAGAGCCGTGCCGCGCTGCACGGCCTGCTCGAGGTCCTCGAAAATCCGGCCCCCATCACCCCCGGCCACGCCCGCCATCTCCGGATGCTCGTCCGGGAGATCCTGGAGCGGATCCCCGGCTCTCGGACGCACGAGTCCGGCGCCTGGTCCGGACCCTCCTCCGGCGAGCCCGCCGCCGCGTTCGCCCCCGAGGATCCCGCCGCGACGGACCCGGGTGTCTGACCCTCGCTCGTAGACTCGTTCGCCGGAGGAACGGGGGTCCGATGAACGAGGGTGCGCCGGCGGGCTGGTACCGCGACGAGGCCGATGCGGCGTCGATGCGCTGGTGGGACGGCAGGCGGTTCACCGGGGTGCGCCGCTCCGCGCAGGACGGTGACGCGGAGGTCCGGGACGCGCCCGCCGCCCCCGTCGCCGAGCGGGTCGTCTACCGCCTCCCGAACGCCGACGGCACCCCGAGCGTCGACGCCCTCGCCGAGGCCGAGCGGATCGAGGAGATCGCCGATCTGATCGACCGCACGCTCGAGCCCGGCGAGATCGACGAGCGGACCCTCGAGGTGGATCTGGTCCCCGAGCCCGACCACCCGACCGGCCTCGACGCCGTCTCGGTCCGGGCCGGCGGCCGCGTCCTCGGCTACCTGCCGAACGCCTCCGCCTACCGGGCCGCCCTCGACCGGGTCGTCGCGAGCGGAGCCGTGCCGGTCACGACCGCGCGCCTCCGGGTCGAGCGCGGCGAGGAGGGCCTGCGGGCCGTCCTCCGCATCGCCCTGGTCGCCCCCGAGCTGCTCGTGCCGCTCAACGAGCCGCCCGTCGAGCCCCACTCGATCCTCCCCTGGTCGCGGGGCCTGCCGGTCCTCCGCGAGGACGAGCACTTCGCCCGGCTGTCGACGGTGGTCCCGGCGAGCGGCCGAGGGCTCCTGCTGGTGACCCTGCACACCACCGGCGACCTCGTCGAGCTCCGCCTCGACGGCGAGCGGGTCGGCGAGCTCTCCCCGACGCTCTCCGCGGACTTCACCCCGACTCTCCGCCACCTCGCCGGCCTCGGCCTCACCGCCGCCGCCTACGCCTCCCTCCGCGGCTCCCCGCTGAAGGTCGAGCTCACTCTGCAGGCCGCGAAGGCGGCGGAGCTGCCCGCCGAGTGGGTCGACGGCCGCCCGGTCACGCTCCCCCGGCTCCTCCCGCCGGCCCGCACCTACTCGCTCCCGCCCGCGTACACGGCGCCGCTGCGTCCCACTCCTCGCAGCTCGGAGGCGGCCGCCCGCTCGGTCCGCCGGACCGTCGCCTGGGTGGTCGTCGGCGTCTGCACCCTCGTGGGGCTGTCGAGCTGGATCATCGGGGGCGTGCTGAACTGACGGGCGGTCGGACGACCGGGGACGTGTCCGACCTCGCCTCGCATCCCGGGGGTCGGTGGTCCCGCCCGTCCACGAGAGAGCGCCCGGCTCTCGGATCCGGAGATCCGAGAGGACCGGGCGCCTCGACCCCAGCGCGGCCGTCCTACACGTTGAAGCGGAACTCCACGACGTCGCCGTCCTGCATGACGTAGTCCTTGCCCTCGATGCGGGCCTTCCCCTTCGCGCGGGCCTCGGCGATGGAGCCGGTCTCGACGAGGTCGTCGAACGAGATGATCTCGGCCTTGATGAAGCCCTTCTGGAAGTCGGTGTGGATGACACCGGCGGCCTGGGGCGCGGTCCAGCCCTTCCCGATGGTCCAGGCGCGCGTCTCCTTCGGGCCGGCCGTGAGGTAGGTCTGGAGGCCCAGGGTGTCGAAGCCGATGGTGGCGAGCTGGTTGAGGCCCGACTCCGTCTGGCCGGTCGACTCGAGCATCTCGGCGGCGTCGGCCTCGTCGAGGTCGATCAGCTCGGACTCAATCTTGGCGTCGAGGAAGATCGCCTTCGCCGGCGCGACGAGAGCCGAGAGCTCGGCCTTGCGGGCGTCGTCGGTCAGCACGGCCTCGTCGACGTTGAAGACGTAGATGAAGGGCTTGGCGGTCAGCAGGCCCAGCTCGCGGATCGGCTCCAGGTCGATCGAGGAGGCCGACAGCGGCTTGCCCTGGTCGAGGAACTCGCGCGCCTTCTTCGCGGTCTCGACCACGATCGGCTCGATCTTCCTGCCCTTGAGCTCCTTCTCGTAGCGGGCCTCGGCCTTCTCGAGGGTCTGGAGGTCGGCGAGCACCAGCTCGGTGTTGATCGTCTCCATGTCGCTCGCGGCGTCGACCTTGCCGTCGACGTGGACGACGTTGGAGTCCTCGAAGCCGCGGATGACCTGCGCGATCGCGTCGGCCTCGCGGATGTTCGCGAGGAACTTGTTGCCCAGGCCCTCGCCCTCGGACGCGCCGCGGACGATGCCGGCGATGTCGACGAAGGAGACTGGCGCGGGGAGGATGCGCTCGGAGCCGAAGATCCCGGCGAGCACCTCGAGGCGGGAGTCGGGCAGGTTCACCACGCCCACGTTCGGCTCGATCGTCGCGAACGGGTAGTTCGCCGCGAGCACCGTGTTCTTGGTCAGTGCGTTGAAGAGCGTCGACTTGCCGACGTTGGGGAGACCGACGATTGCGATAGTGAGAGCCACGGGCATCCATCCTACGGCGTGGCGGCGGCGGGGCCGGGCGTGCGGGCGCGGGGGAACGGGAGCCGCCCGGCGCGTGGCCGCGGGTGCCCACGGCCTCCCCCGGGCGACGCGCGCGCGACGCTCCCGGCGGCGTCGGAGGTGCGTGAGAGGCTGGGGCGTGCCCATCGACTTCACCGCCATCGACTTCGAGACCGCCAACTCGCACGGAGCCTCCGCCTGCTCCGTCGGGCTCGTGAAGGTCCGCGACGGCCGCGTCGTCGACCGTGCCGGCTGGCTCATCCGCCCGCCGCTGGGGTACGACGACTTCCTCGAGTGGAACACCCGGATCCACGGGATCCGCAAGCACGACGTGCACGCCGCGGCCTCGTGGGTCGAGCAGTTCGCCGATCTGGCGGCCTTCGCCGGCGAGGACGTGTTCGTCGCGCACAACGCCGGCTTCGACATGGGCGTCATCCGCGCGGCCTGCGCCGCGACCTCCCTCGAGCACCCCGAGTACGACTACCTGTGCTCGCTGCAGCTCGCCCGCAAGACGTACGAGCTCGACTCCTACCGCCTCCCCGTCGTCGCCCTGGCCGCGGGCTTCGAGGACTTCCGCCACCACGACGCGTCGGCCGACGCCGAGGCCTGCGCCGCGATCGTCGTGCACGCGGCCCGGCGGCACGGCGCCGCGAGCATGGCCGAGCTCGGCGAGCTGGCCGGCGTCTCCGTGAAGCGCCTGCGCCCGAAGGCCCCCGTCGCCGCCTGACGTCCGCACGACGGGCCGGTCCGAGACGATTGGCTCAGCGACTCGCGACGCGGCTCGGGCTCTCCGACCACGATGGTGAGCGATGCGTTGGAGGACTGCTGTCCGGCCCAGCCTTTGAGGTCGCAGAAGCGGCGGCCGACTTCCGGATCCGCTGGGAATGCGGCGGAGCGACGGCAGCGGCCGGGGCAGCGTGATCCCTGCTGAGGACGAGTGACGCGCGCGAGCTCGATCCGCTGGGACGGGTGAGCGCGTGCGGGGCGTCGCGAACGGTCCTCATCGGAGCCGGATGGCGACCATTCGCGACCCATCGTCCGAACCAGGCGTCACGGACGGCCGTCGCTGGAAGCTGAAGGGGCCCCCAAGGCTCAGCCCTGCGGGTCGCCGAACCAGGTGCTGAAGATGCGCCAGAAGTTGCGGTTCCCGTAGGCGGAGCAGTCGTCACCCTCGCCGTAGAGGTTCTCGAGCGCCGCCGGATTCGGCTGGTACGGCGTGTAGTAGTAGAGGCCCGCCGTGGCCGCGTTGGCGATCGTCACCGGGGCGGTCCCGCACGACTCGTCCGGGGAGTAGCGGACGTCGCTGGCCGCGCCGACCGGGTACCAGTCGAAGCTGCTGTCCGGGTTCCGGTAGCGCTGGAACTGCCACGCCGCTCCGTACACCTGCGCGGCGAAGCCGTAGGAGTCCGTGTCGCAGTCGGCGGTGTCGGGGCAGCCGTAGCCCGTGGCACTGCGGAACTGCCGCTCGCTCGGCTCCGGATCGGTCACGAGCGACTGCTCCTTCTGCAGCAGCACCAGGAGGACGGCCGGATTCACGCCGCACGCGCCGGCGACCGAGGTGACGATCTCCGCGGCCGGGACGTCGCGTCCGGCGGGCAGCGCGTCGCACTGCTCGTCGGCCGTGATCGCCGCGGTGTCCTCGGCGTAGTCGCGCAGGCACGGCACCGGGCCGCCCGCGCAGTCGGGGACGCGGGCGTCCAGGAACGCCTGCACGGTGAGCGGTCCGAGCGCGTCGCCGTCGAAGAAGACCTCGTCGGAGATCAGGTCGCCCGGGTCGAAGTCGGCCGCGACGGGGCCCGGCTGGAGGAAGGTCCACATCCGGACGGTCTGCGGCTCGGACGGCACCGCGGCGAGGCGCGTGCCGTCGACGGAGCCTCCCAGCAGGAGCGCCACCAGCGCCGTGACGACGACGACCGCACCGCCCCGCCGGCGTCGGACGCCGGTCGGGGACGATGCGGTCGGGGTCATCCCTCCACGCTAGTGGCGGGCCCGCGGGTGATCAGCCGCAGGGGGTGAGGCGTGCGACGTCCTCCGAGAGGGTGGTGGGACCGCCGAGGAGGACGACCCGCTGCGCTCCCGACTTCGCGATGTCGGTCAGGACGGCGCGGGGCACGCAGTTCGTCGGCACGGCGAACAGCGGGCTGTTCGAGTATCCCGCCGCCGTGGCTCCGGCGAGGGCGTCGGGGAAGTTCTCGCCCGTCGCCAGGAACACGGTCTTGGCGCTCGAGAATGCGGCGCGGTTGAGCTGCTCCGAGGTGTCGTAGCGGTCGACCCCGCCGATGCGGGTGATCGTCGGCACCGGAAGCGAGTTCTTGATCCCCTCGCTCACCGACAGAGGGCTGCCCGCGATGGTGAGGTTCTGCACCTTGAGCTTCGAGAGGATGCTCGTCGTCACGGCGTCCGCCGTGCTCCCGGTGCCGTTGACCAGGACGACGGGAGCGTTCACCGAGCCGGCTGCCGCGCTCGCGCCGAGCGCGTCCGGGAACTTCTCCCCGGTCGCCAGCCAGGCGCGCGACGAGCCGCCCGAGAAGGCGTACTGGATGATCTTCCTCGAGGTGTCGTAGCGGTCGGTCCCGCCGAGCCGCTGGATCGCCGGGGTGTAGCCCTTGAGCTGGTCGTACACGCCCTTGCCGACGCTGAGCTCCGATCCGACGACGACGATCTTCGCGGGCTTGAGACGAGCGAGCTCGTCGCGGACGGGCTGCGACATGCCGTCGCGGTCGACCAGGAGCAGCGGGCCCTTCTGCTTGGCCGCGGCCGGGGCGGCGCTCAGCGCGTCGGGGAAGTTCGCGCCGGTCGCGATGTAGACGACGGGGACGTTCGGGCCGAAGACGGCCTTCGAGATCTCGACGGCGGTGCCCTGGCGGTCCGTGCCCGCCAGGCGCGAGACGTCGATCCCGGCCGACGTGCTCACGGTCGAGCAGCCGAGATCCTTCCGGCCGGGGCCTCGGGAGTCGCCCGAGCCGACCCAGCGGTTCCAGTCGACGGAGTCGGCGGAGACGCAGACCTGGTACGTGCCGGGTGCCGAGACGGGCGTGGTGGCGCCGAAGCCGTGGGCGCGGCCGGCGACGGGGTACTCGCCCGGGATGTCGCCGCGGTCGCCGTTCGCGGTCTGCGTGCGGACCGTCCGGGTGCCGTCGGGTCCGGTCACCGTGACCGTCGTGGTCAGCGCGGCCTGCTGCGTCGTCGGGTCGACGGCCCAGCCGGACACGCTCAGCGTGCTGCCCGAGATGCGCGGGGCGTCGACACGTCCCGCGGGGGCGATGCCGGCGTTGGCCAGGGTGCCGTTCGGGTTCCAGTCGCTGAAGAGGTACCAGAAGTTGATGTTGCCGTAGGTCGCGCAGGCCGAGTCGCCGGAGTTCGTGAGGGCGAAGTCGTTGGGCTGGTACGGCGTGTAGTAGTACAGATCGGCGGTCGCCTGGTTGCGGATCGTGACCGGTGAGGATCCGCACGCGGTGCTCGGGTAGTACTGGATGTTCCGGGTGGTTCCCGGAGCGAATGCGGTGAAGTTCGAGCCCGAGCCGGGCGGGTTGGCGTAGCGCTTGAACTGGCGGGCCGCGCTGTAGACCTGGGTGAAGAATCCGGCGGAGCCGGGGTCGCACGCGGCCGTGTCCGGGCAGTCGTAGCCGGTCGCCTTGGCGTAGTCCTCGGGGCTCGGCGACGTATCGGTGACGAGGCTCCGCTCCTTCTGCACGAGCACGACCAGGGCGAGCGGATTGATGCCGCAGGCCAGGCCCACGCGGGTGAAGATCGAGGCCGAGGACTCGCTGCCGGAGCCCTGGTAGGCGCTGCACATCGGGTCCGCCGCCTTGGACGGCGTCGCCTGCGAGAAGTCCTTCAGGCAGGGCGTGCCGCTGCCCGTGGTGCAGTCGTCGCCCTTGTCGTCCAGGAGCGACTGCACCTGGCTCCGGCTCAGCGCGTCCCCGTCGAAGAACTGGGCGTCGCTGACGATGAAACCCGCGCGGAAGCTCTTGGTCTGATCGGCGCTGTACTGCGTCGACTGGTCCGGGACGCCGAGGTCGGCGCGGTCGAGGGACGCGTCGAGAGCGCCGGTCTCGACCGAGAGGGTCGACGGCGCGTCCTCGGCGGCGGAGGCGGCGGTGATCGGGACGAGGGCGGTGCCGAGCCCGACGGCGAGAGCGAGCGCGGCCGTGAGCAGGCGCGATGAGCGGTGGTGATTCCCCATGATCGCGAAGTCTACGAGGCGGTCGCGGGGCGTCCTGGCCCTCGTTCGGTGGTCGTGGCGCGTCGACCGGTCGATGTCGGAGGTGCGTGGTGTCATCGGCGGCATGGATCTCTCCTTCGTCCTCGGCCTGGTGGTCGGCGCGCTCCTCGCGGGAGTCGTGGCCGTCCTCCTCGCCCGCTCCCGCACGCCCGACGCCGCCCTCGACCTCGCGACGGCCCGCGCGCGCGCGGAGGGCCTGGAGGAGCGCCACGAGGCCGTCGTCGAGCAGCACCGCGAGCACCTCGGCTCCGCCCGCGACCAGATCCGCGAGCTCCAGGAGCAGCTGCGCGTCGTCGCCGAGCGCGAGCGGCACGACGCGCGCATCCTGCAGACCCTCTCCCCCGTCGCCGAGAGCCTGCGCGGCATGCAGGAGGCGGTCGGCCGGCTCGAGCGCGAGCGCGCCGCCCAGTTCGGGGCGATCACCGAGCAGCTCGAGGGGCAGCGGGCCGCGGGCGAGCAGCTGCGCTCGACCACCGAGACCCTCGCCTCCGCGCTCCGCTCCACCACGAGCCGGGGAGCCTGGGGCGAGACGCAGCTGCGGAACGTCGTCGAGGCCGCGGGGCTCACCCAGCGGGTCGACTTCGACGTGCAGTTCGGCCTCGAGGGCGAGGCGGGCCGAGGCCGCGCCGACATGGTGGTCCGCCTGCCCGGCGGCAAGGCGATCGCGGTGGACGCCAAGGTGCCGTTCGACGCGTACCTCGAGGCGAGCGCGATCCCCGCGGGCGCCGGCGGCGAGGAGGAGGCGCGGCGCGCGGGGCTCCTGCGCGCGCACGTCCGCGCCCTCCGCGGGCACGTGGACGCGCTGGCCGCCCGCTCCTACTGGACCGGCCTCCCGGCGAGCCCCGAGTTCGTCATCGCGTTCGTGCCGAGCGAGCCGCTGCTCGCGAGCGCGCTCGACGCCGACCCGAGCCTGCTCGAGTACGCGTTCCGCAAGCGCGTCGCCCTCGCCTCGCCCGTGACGCTCTGGTCGGTGCTGAAGACCGTCGCGTACACCTGGCAGCAGGACGTGCTCACCGACGACGCCAAGCGCCTGCTCGACCTCGGCAAGACGCTCTACGCCCGTCTCGGCACCCTCGCCGACCACGCCGAGGGCCTGCGCCGCTCGCTCGAGAAGACGGTCGACTCCTACAACGCCTTCGCCGGCTCCCTCGAGAGCCGCGTGCTCGTCACGGCGCGCCAGTTCGACTCCCTCGACGAGTCGCGCGTCATCGCCCCGGTCGGAGGAGTCGCCTCCTCGCCGCGCCGCCTCACCGCCGTCGAGCTGCTCGCCGCGGAGGACGAGTCCGAGCGGAGCGCGTAGGGAGGCTCGGTCCGCCTCCGAGCCGAGACGCCGCGCGCAGTCGCCGAGGCGCCGTCAGCAGGGCGCCGTCTCAGCGGCGGAGCGGCGCCTCGGAGACACGGTGCCTGACTAGACCCACTTCTCCGCGAGGTGCTGGGCGGTCACGCGGCGGATGGTGCCCGAGCGGGAGCGCAGCACGATGGACTCCGTCGTGATGACGTGGCCCTCCTTGCGCACGCCCTTCACGAGTCCGCCGTTCGTCACTCCGGTCGCGACGAAGTAGGTGTTGTCGCTGCGGACGAGGTCGTTGGCGTGGAGCACGCGGTCGAGGTCGTGCCCGGCGTCGATGGCGCGCTGGCGCTCGTCGTCGTCCTTCGGACGGAGGATGCCCTGGATCACACCGCCGAGCGCCCGGATGGCGCACGCCGTGATGATGCCCTCGGGCGTGCCTCCGGTGCCGACGCACATGTCGAGGCGGGAGTCGTGGCGAGCCGCGTTGATGCCGCCCGCGACGTCGCCGTCGAGCAGGAGCCGCGTGCCGGCTCCTGCCGCGCGGATGTCCTCGATCAGCTGAGCGTGGCGGGGGCGGTCCAGCACCGCGATGCGCATCTCCTCGACGGGCTTGCGCTTCGCGCGGGCCAGGGCGCGGATGTTCTCGCCGATCGGGCGCTGGATGTCGATGATCCCGACGCCCTCGGGCCCGGTGACGATCTTCTCCATGTAGAACACGGCGGAGGGGTCGAACATCGCGCCGCGGTCGGCCACGGCGATCATCGAGAGCGCGTTCTGGCGCCCGGCGGCGGTCAGCGAGGTGCCGTCGATCGGGTCGACGGCGATGTCGGCGGCGGGCCCCGAGCCGTTGCCGACGTGCTCGCCGTTGAAGAGCATGGGAGCGTTGTCCTTCTCGCCCTCGCCGATCACGACGACGCCGTCGAAGTTCACGGTCCCGAGGAAGGTGCGCATGGCGTCGACCGCGGCGCCGTCGGCGGCGTTCTTGTCGCCCTTGCCGATGAAGGGCACGGCGCGGATCGCGGCGGCCTCGGTGGCGCGGACGAGCTCCATGCCGAGGTTGCGGTCGGGGTGGAGGTAGAGCGAGTCGTTGTCGATCACAGAGCGGAGTCCTTCGTCGTCGAGTTCGTGCACGTCGTCGCAGGACCCGCGGAGCGGATCCCCATCCCTGTCGGAAGCCTAGTCCAGGGCCCTCCACGGGCGGAGGGACCGCGGAGGGGCGCCTCGCTAGACTCGTCCGCGACGCGGGCCTCGCCCGACCCCCCCTCGTTCATCCGTCAAAGGAGATGCCATGCCCGTCGCTACCCCGGACCAGTACGCAGAGATGCTCGACAAGGCGAAGGCGGGCGGCTTCGCCTACCCGGCGTTCAACGTCTCGTCGTCGCAGACGATCAACGCGGTCCTCCAGGGCCTCACCGAGGCGGGCTCGGACGGCATCATCCAGGTCACCACCGGAGGCGCGGACTACTTCGCCGGCCACACGGTGAAGAACCGCGCGGCCGGCGCGATCGCCTTCGCGAAGTTCGCGACCGAGGTCGCCAAGAACTACCCGGTCACGGTCGCGCTCCACACCGACCACTGCCCGCAGAACGCGCTCGAGGGCTTCGTCTACCCGCTGATCGCCGCCTCCGAGGAGGAGGTCAAGGCCGGTCGTGAGCCGCTGTTCCAGTCGCACATGTGGGACGGCTCCGCGATCCCGCTCGACGAGAACCTCGCCATCGCGAAGGAGATCCTCCCGCGCGTCAAGAACATCAACGCCATCCTCGAGGTCGAGATCGGCGTCGTCGGCGGCGAGGAGGACGGCGTCTCGCACGACATCAACGAGCACCTCTACACCACGCTCGACGACGCGATCGCGACCGTCGAGGCCCTCGGCTTCGGCGAGCAGGGCCGCTACATGGCCGCGCTCACCTTCGGCAACGTCCACGGCGTCTACAAGCCGGGCAACGTCCGCCTGCGCCCGGAGCTGCTCCGCGAGATCCAGGACGGCCTGCAGGCGAAGTACGGCACCGGCGCGCTCCCCCTCGACCTCGTCTTCCACGGCGGGTCGGGCTCGACCGACGAGGAGATCGCCGAGGCGGTCCGCAACGGCGTCGTCAAGATGAACATCGACACCGACACGCAGTACGCGTTCAGCCGCTCCGTCGCGGACACCGTGCTGAAGAACTACGACGGCTTCCTCAAGGTCGACGGCGAGGTCGGCAACAAGAAGGTCTACGACCCGCGCTCGTGGGGCAAGATCGCCGAGACCGCCATGGCCGCGCGCGTCGCCGAGGCGACCCGTCAGCTCGGCTCGGCCGGGAACTCCGGGAAGTAGGGCACCACTCCGTGACGAACGCACACGATCAGCCGGGCGCCGGGCGTCCGGAGCCGCAGTACGGCGAGTACGCGCCGCCCGGCTGGTCGTGGCAGCCGCCGGAGGACGCCGTGGTCGTCCCCGACCCGCGGGGGTCGGAGACCGATCCGAGGCCCGCGACCGCTCCGGCCGCGAAGCCCGTCGCGCATCCCGTCGACCGCCTGCTCACGATCGTGCTGCTCGCGCTCGGCGTGTTCTTCGCCGTGCCGACGCTGCTCGATCCCTCGAGCTTCGCGACGACCCTCCAGGAGCTCTACCGCTCCCAGGGCATCGGCACCTACGCGTCGCCGGAGCTCGCGCGGATCCTCGGCGTCGTGGTGGCGCTCGCGCAGTCGCTGATCGTCGCCTTCGCGGTGTGGATCTCGATCCGTCGGCTCCGCGCCGGCAAGCGCGCCGTGCTCGTCCCGATCCTCGGGATCGCGGCGACCGTTCTGCTCTCCCTGATCGTCGCGGCGATCGCCATCCTGGGGGACCCGACGTTCGCGGAGTACGTCACGCGCATGTCGGGCTCGCAGGGCGGCGCGGGCACCGACGTCTAGCGTCGATCCCCGGTCGACCGGACACGGAAGAGGCCGCCGCTCCCGAGGGAGGGCGGCCTCTTCCGCGTCCGGGCCGGAACGCTCTAGGCGCCCGCTCCCGCGCTGATGCGTCCCCCGACGCCGCGGGCGTCGCGCTTGCCGGCGACGTCCTTGCGCAGCTCCTTGGGGAGCGAGAACATCAGGTCCTCCTCCGCGGTCTTGACCTCCTCGACGTCGCCGTACCCGGCGGCGGCGAGGTCGTCGAGGACCTCCTGGACGAGCACCTCGGGCACCGAGGCGCCGCTGGTGACGCCGACGGTGCGGATGCCCTCGAGCCACTCCTGCCTGATCTCGCTCGCGTAGTCGACCCGGTAGGCGGCCTTCGCGCCGTACTCGAGGGCGACCTCGACGAGGCGCACGGAGTTCGAGGAGTTCGCGGAGCCGACGACGATGACCAGCTCGGCGCCCGCGGCGACCTTCTTGATCGCGACCTGGCGGTTCTGGGTGGCGTAGCAGATGTCGTCGCTCGGCGGGTCCTGCAAGTTGGGGAAGCGCTCGCGGAGGCGGCGGACCGTCTCCATCGTCTCGTCGACCGAGAGCGTCGTCTGCGAGAGCCAGACGACCTTGTCCGGGTCCTTCACGACGATGTTCGGCACGTCGTCGGGGCTGCCGACGAGGGTGACGTGATCGGGGGCCTCGCCCGCGGTGCCCTCGACCTCCTCGTGGCCCTCGTGGCCGATGAGGAGGATCTCGAAGTCGTCGCGCGCGAAGCGGACGGCCTCGCGGTGCACCTTCGTCACCAGCGGGCAGGTCGCGTCGATCGCCTGGAGGTTCCGGTCGGCCGCCCCCTGGACGACGGCCGGCGAGACGCCGTGCGCGCTGAAGACGATGTGGGATCCCTCGGGCACCTCGTCGACCTCGTCGACGAAGATCGCGCCCTGGCTCTCGAGCGTGGAGACGACGTGCACGTTGTGCACGATCTGCTTGCGCACGTAGACGGGGGCACCGTAGTGCTCGATGGCCTTCTCGACGGCGACGACCGCGCGGTCGACTCCGGCGCAGTAGCCGCGGGGCGCGGCGAGGAGGACGCGCTTGCGGCCCTCGACGGGGACGTCGCGCAGACGCCCTGTGGCGCGGGGCATGCGCGGCATGGGCAGGCTGATCGGGACTTGGCTCACCCCCTGATTCTACGTGGTGCATCCTGTGCCCGGGCCGTCCCGGTGTCGGACCCGTCCCGTACCGTTGTCGTCGCGGGAGGGCACTCCCGCCTCCCCCGTCCCCCGAGCAGAGGCAGCGATGACCGACGCCCCACCCACCGCCGACGCCCCCTGGCCGGTCGGCCTGCTCGCGAGCAAGATCAAGGGCTGGATCGAGCGGCTCGGCACGGCGTGGGTCGAGGGCGAGATCACCCAGTGGGGCGCGTCCGGCGGCAACGTCTACGGGAAGCTCAAGGACCTGTCCGGAGACGCGACGGTCGGCTTCACCGTCTGGTCGTCGGTGCGGAGCCGCCTCCCGGCCGACCTCAAGCAGGGCGACCGGGTCATCGCGCTGGTGAAGCCCAACTACTGGGTCAAGGGCGGCACGCTCTCGATGCAGGTCTTCGAGATGCGCCACGTCGGCCTGGGCGATCTGCTCGAGAAGCTCGAGCGGCTCCGCCGGCAGCTCGCGTCGGAGGGCCTGTTCGACGCCTCCCGCAAGAAGCCGCTGCCGTTCCTCCCGCACGGTGTGGGCCTCATCACCGGCAAGGACTCGGACGCCGAGAAGGACGTGCTGCGGAACGCGCAGCTGCGCTGGCCGGCCGTGCGCTTCCGGGTCGTCCACTCGGCCGTGCAGGGCGACCGGACGGTCCCGGAGGTGCTCTCGGCGCTGCGGACCCTCGAGGCCGACGAGAGCATCGACGTGATCGTGATCGCCCGTGGAGGCGGCGACTTCCAGAACCTGCTCGGCTTCAGCGACGAGGCGCTCGTGCGCGCCGTCGCCGCCTGCTCCACTCCGGTCGTCAGCGCGATCGGCCACGAGGCCGACCGCCCGCTGCTCGACGACGTCGCCGACCTGCGCGCCTCCACTCCCACCGACGCCGCGAAGAGGGTCGTGCCCGACGTCTCCGACGAGCTGCTGCGGGTGCAGCAGGCCCGGCTGCGGATGACCGGCCGCGTGAGCGGGCTCGTCTCGCACGAGATCGACCGGCTCTCGCAGCTGCGCTCGCGGCCGGTGCTCGCCCAGCCGCACGTGCTGGTCGACCGGCACTCCGAGGAGCTGACCCGCTGGGTGGCGCGCGGCGCCGAGCTGGTGGACCGCCGCCTCGAACGCGCGCACCTCGAGGTCGAGCGCCTGCACGGCCACCTGCGGGCCCTCTCCCCGCAGCACACCCTCGACCGCGGCTACGCGATCGTCCAGAACGCGGCCGGTCACGTCGTCCGGGCGCCCGGCGACGCGCCGTCCGGCGGCGCGCTCGTCCTCACGCTCGCGGAGGGGGCCGTCGGCGCCCGCTCCGAGGGGCCCACCGGCGATCCCGCCGGCCGGTCCTGAGCCCGTCGCGCCACCCGTCCCCCTCAGCCCCGATCGATAGGATCAGACCCATGCCCGACTCCCCCGACGCCCCGGCGACCGACTCCGACGTCTCGGGATTCTCCTACGAGCAGGCGCGCGACGAGCTCGTCCGCGTCGTCTCCGAGCTCGAGCAGGGCAGCTCCACCCTCGAGCGCTCGCTCGCCCTCTGGGAGCGGGGCGAGGCCCTCGCCGCCCGCTGCGAGGAGTGGCTGATCGGAGCACGCGCCCGACTGGACGCGGCCCGCTCCGGAGGGGCGGCCGCCGGATGAGCCGCGGCAAGCCGGCGCGGGTCGTCGCCGAGCTCGGGCGCCCGGAGACCGCCGCCGAGACGGCCGCCCGCAAGGCCGAGAACTCCCGGCTCTACCGTCAGCGCAAGACGGTCAACAACCTCGTCTTCTCGCTGCTCGCGACCGTGGGCGCCGTGGCGCTCATCGTCCTGCTCGTCCCCCGCGGCGACACCGTGGAGCTCTCCTCGGTCGACGTCCCCCGCGTCGCCGCGCAGGTCCAGCTGGGCGAGGAGCAGACGCTCGCCGTGCCCTCCCTGCCCGAGGGCTGGAAGGCCAACGCGGCCGAGCTCCGCCGGGAGAACGGCACCGACTACTGGTATGTCGGCCTGATCACCCCGAAGGCGGGCTACATCGGCCTGAGCCAGGGGCTCGACGCGGACGCGGCCTGGGTCGCGACGCAGCTCGACCGCCGGGCGGCGACCGGCGTCGAGACGATCGACGGCCGCGACTGGACCGTCTACGACCACCGCGACTCCGGCGACGACACCGGCAACACGCCCTACGCACTCGAGACGACGGAGGGCTCCAGCACCTACCTCGTCTACGGCACGGCCCCGACGGACGAGATCCGCCGGGTCGTGGACGCCATCACCCCGCAGATCGGCCAGGAGGAGTCCCGATGAGTCTCGGAACCAGCAGCACCGTCCCCCGCGAGTCCCGCCCGCCGGCGTGGGTGTGGAAGGAGATGCTCCGCGGCAACCAGCGCTTCGTCGCCGGCGAGCCCCGCCACCCCCGCCAGGACGTCGAGCGCCGCGCCGAGCTCGCCGCCGCGCAGGCCCCGCTCGCCGCGCTCTTCGGCTGCAGCGACTCCCGCCTCGCGGCCGAGATCATCTTCGACCTGGGTCTCGGCGACCTCTTCGTCGTCCGCAACGCCGGCCAGGTGATCGCCGACTCCATCATCGGCTCGCTGGAGTACGGCGTCGCCGTCCTCGGCGTGAAGGTCCTGCTCGTGCTCGGCCACGACGAGTGCGGAGCGGTCCGGGCGGCGATCCAGTCGCAGGCGCCCGGCGCCGAGCGGCTCCCCCCGCACATCGAGCACCTGATCGAGCCGATCATCCCCGCGGTGCGCCGCCTCGTGGGCGCTCAGCCGGACGGCCGCGTCCTCGTCGACCCGTCGGCGACGGACGCGCTGGCCGTCGGCCGAGAGCACCTGCGCGACACGGTCGCCGAGCTGCTCCAGCGCTCCCCGCTGATCGCGGACGCGGTCGCGACCGGGCGGCTCGCCCTCGTGGGCGCCAACTACCGGCTCTCGGACGGCACCGTGATGTCCGATGTCGTGCTCGGCATCGATCCGCCCGAGCTCAGCCCCTACGTCTCCGAGCTGGAGCGCGACTCCGGCTCGGCCTCCTCCGCCGCCGCTCCGAGCGCGGTGGGATCGGATCCCGCGTGAGCGGCTCCGGACAGCACAGCACCAACCGATCAGACAAGGACGAACACAGCGTGGTGGATCACTCCCCGACCGACGACTCCGGCGACTTCCGCATCGAGCACGACACGATGGGCGAGGTGCGGGTCCCCCGCGACGCCCTCTACGCCGCGCAGACGCAGCGAGCGGTCGAGAACTTCCCGATCTCGGGGGCGGGCCTCGAGCCGGCCCAGATCGCGGCCCTCGCCCGCATCAAGAAGGCGGCGGCGCTGGCCAACGCCGAGCTGGGCGTGCTCGACGCCGACATCGCCACCGCCATCGCCGATGCGGCCGACCTCGTCGTCGGGGGCGGCTACGACGCGCACTTCCCGATCGACGTCTACCAGACCGGCTCGGGCACGTCCTCGAACATGAACATGAACGAGGTGCTGGGCTCACTGGCGACCACGGCCCTCGGCCGCACCGTGCACCCGAACGACCACGTCAACGCCTCGCAGTCCTCCAACGACGTGTTCCCCACCTCGGTCCACGTCGCCGTCACCGGCGCGCTGATCGAGTCGCTGATCCCGTCTCTCGAGCAGCTCGCCGAGTCGCTCGAGGTCAAGGCGGAGCAGTGGGCCGAGGTCGTCAAGGCCGGCCGCACGCACCTGATGGACGCCACCCCGGTCACGCTCGGCCAGGAGTTCGGCGGCTACGCCGCGCAGATCCGCCTCGGCATCGAGCGCGTGCAGTCGGCGCTCCCCCGCGTCGCCGAGGTCCCGCTCGGCGGCACCGCGGTCGGCACCGGGATCAACACCCCCGCCGGCTTCCCGCAGAAGGTCATCGCGCGCCTCGCGGAGGAGACGGGCCTGCCCGTCACCGAGGCCCGCAACCACTTCGAGGCCCAGGGCGCGCGGGACTCGCTGGTCGAGGCCTCCGGAGCGCTGCGCGTGCTCGCGGTGAGCCTGACCAAGATCAACAACGACCTCCGCTGGATGGGCTCCGGACCCAACACCGGCCTCGGAGAGCTGCGGATCCCCGACCTGCAGCCCGGATCCTCGATCATGCCCGGCAAGGTGAACCCGGTGATCCCGGAGGCCGTCCTCATGGTCTGCGCGCGCGTGATCGGCAACGACGCCACCATCGCCTGGGCCGGCGCCTCCGGCGCCTTCGAGCTCAACGTCGCGATCCCGGTCATGGGGACGGCGCTGCTGGAGTCGATCCGCCTGCTCTCGAACTCGGCCGTGCTGCTCGCCGACAAGACCGTCGACGGCCTCGAGGCCGACGTCGAGCACGCCCGCGCGCTCGCCGAGTCGTCGCCCTCGATCGTCACCCCGCTCAACAAGGTGATCGGCTACGAGGCCGCCGCCAAGGTCGCCAAGAACTCGGTGGCGAAGGGCATCACGGTCCGCGAGTCCGTCGTCGACCTCGGCTTCGTCGAGCGCGGCGAGGTGACGGAGGAGCAGCTCGACAGCGCCCTCGACGTCATGTCGATGACGCACCCCGGCTGAGTCCGGATCTCCGACGGCCCGTCCCTGCGCTCGGCGCGGGGGCGGGCCGTCAGAGCACCAGCCAGAACCCCGCGAGCAGGAACGGCCCGAACGCGACCCGCCCGCGGACGCGCAGCACGAGCACCCCCAGTCCGGCCATCGCGAAGCCGACGGCGGGCGCGGCGGCGACCTGCTCGGGTCCGAGAGCCGCGAGCGGCGGCGCGAGGGCCGCCTGGAGCTTCACGTCGCCGAGGCCCAGACCGCCCACCGCGTGCAGCAGGCCCAGGCACAGCACCGTCGCGAGGACGGCGAGAAGCGTCCCCTCCGTGGGCGCGAGTGCGGCTCCGACCGCCAGCAGCGGGAGCGTGATCGCGTTCGGGAGCCGGTGCCCGCGCACGTCCGCCAGCACCAGCGGCACGCTCGCGAGTGCCACCGGGACGAGGCCGGGCGCCCGATCGAGGTGCGGGGCGGCGACCAGGAGGAGCACCAGGGCGCCCAGGAGCATGGCGGCCCGGTCGAGCAGAGGTCCGCGGAGCATCCGCCGAGACTAGAGCGCACCGCCACGGGCGCGTCGGAGTTCTCCACAGGGCGGCCCGCCGGAGTGCTCAGGCAGCGGTGGGTCCGACCCCCGGCCTCAGTCGCGCGGAGGCAGCGGTCCCAGCAGGAGCGACGCCCAGGCACCGTGCGCCGACGCGTCGTCGGAGGGGTGGAACTGCCCGGCCAGCACGTCGCGGTAGAGGCGGCCGAGCTCCGACCTGCGCTGGTACGCCGAGCCGCCCGCGATCCGGACGGCGCTCTCGACCACGTGCAGCGCTCCCTCCGTAGTGCGGATCTTCACCCCGACCAGCGAGGGGAACCAGCGCGCACCGCGGTCGACGAGCGCGTCCACGTCGGCCGCCGCCGAGCGCAGGGGCGCCTCGAGCCCGTCGAGCAGCATCCCGGCCTCCGCGACCCGGTGCCGCACCTCGGAATCCTCCGCCAGGGGCCGCCCGCCCGCCCGGAGGGACGTCCGACGGCGCACGGAGGCGACGGCGAGCTCGAGCGCGCGCTGCGCGACACCGAGGTAGACCGAGGAGATCAGCAGCTCGAAGGCCGCGAAGACGGCGAAGACGAAGGGGTCGGCGGTCGGTCCGACGGGCAGCGAGCGGATCATCCGCTCGCGAGGGACGACGACGCCGTCGAGCACCGTCGTGCGGCTCTGGGTCGCCCGCATGCCGAGCGTGTCCCAGTCGTCGCGGACCTCGAGCCCGGCGACCGGCGCCTCCGGGCTCTCGCGGTGCACGAAGCCGTGCACGAGGCGCGGCTCCGTCCCGCTGTCGTCGCGGCCGAACACACCGAGGCGCGTCCATGCGGGCGCGAGGGAGGTGAAGACCTTCGTCCCGGTGAAGCGGTAGCCGCCGTCGCCGAGCGGCTCCGCCCGCGTCAGCGAGTCCGAGAGCACCAGGTCGTTGCCCGCCTCGCTGTTGCCGAAGGCGAAGACGTGGCCCGCCGCGGCGTCGACGAGCACCGTGCGGAGGGAGTCGTCGCCCCGCTCGAGCAGGAGCCGTGCGATCCCGGTCCACACCAGGTGCATGTTGACGGCGAGCGCGGTCGCGGGCGCGGCGGTCGCCAGGCGCGTCTGCTCGGCGGCCGCCAGCTCCAGGCCGAGGCCAGCACCGCCGAGCTCCTCGGGGACGAGCAGCGCCAGGTACCCGATCGAGCGCAGCTCCTCCAGGTCGTCCGCGCAGAACGCGTTGCGCTCGTCGTAGTCGGCCGCGCGGGTGCGGAAGCGCTCGAGGAGCGCGTCGTCGAGGATGCTCACCCGTCCACGCTACGCCCCGGTGCCCGGGAGGGACGCGTCCGGCCCCGGGATCCTCGGATCCCGCGGGCCGGACGCGCCGGGTGCCCGTCAGGCGAGCTCGTTCGACTCCAGCATCTCGGTGACCAGCGCGGCGATCGCGGAGCGCTCGGAACGGGTGAGCGTGACGTGCGCGAAGAGCGGGTGGCCCTTCAGCGTCTCGATCACGGAGGCGACCCCGTCGTGCCGGCCGACCCGGAGGTTGTCGCGCTGCGCCACGTCGTGGGTCAGCACCACCCGGGAGTTCTGGCCGACGCGCGAGAGCACCGTGAGCAGGACGTTCCGCTCCAGGGACTGCGCCTCGTCGACGATCACGAACGCGTCGTGCAGCGAGCGCCCGCGGATGTGCGTGAGCGGCAGCACCTCGAGCATCCCGCGTTCGATCACCTCGTCGAGCACGTTCTGCGACACCAGCGCCCCGAGCGTGTCGAAGACCGCCTGCGCCCAGGGGTTCATCTTCTCGGCCGCGTCGCCGGGCAGGAAGCCGAGGTCCTGGCCGCCCACCGCGTAGAGCGGCCGGAAGACCATGATCTTCTTGTGCTGGCGCTTCTCCAGCACCGCCTCCAGCCCTGCGCAGAGCGCCAGCGCCGACTTGCCGGTGCCGGCCCGGCCGCCGAGCGAGACGATGCCGACCTCCGGGTCGAGCAGCAGGTCGATCGCGAGCCGCTGCTCCGCCGAGCGCCCGTGCAGGCCGAACACGTCCTTGTCGCCACGGACCAGCGTGATCTGCCGCTTGCCGGTGACCCTCGCGAGAGCGGAGCCGCGGTCGGAGTGGACGACGAGTCCGGTGTTGACCGGGATGTCGGCCACGACGTCCGTGAAGAGCCGCTCGCGGTCGTAGAGCTCGCTCATCGCGTCGCCGCCGAGCGTCACATCGTCCATGCCGGTCCAGCCGGACTCCGGGGCCTGCTCGGCCAGGTACTCCTCCGCGGCGAGGCCGATGGAGGCGGCCTTCACACGCATCGGCATGTCCTTGGACACGACGGTGACCGCGGCGCCCTCGCTCTGCAGGTTGAGCGCGACGGCGAGGATCCTCGCGTCGTTGTCCCCCATCTGGAGCCCGCTCGGCAGCACCGACATGTTCGAGTGGTTGAGCTCGACCCGGAGAGTGCCGCCCCGGCCGACGGCGATGGGGAAGTCGAGGCGCTCGTGCTGCACGCGCAGCTCGTCGAGGCGGCGCAGGGCCTGCCGGGCGAAGTAGCCGATCTCGGGATCGTTGCGCTTGCCCTCGAGCTCGCTGATGACGACGATCGGCAGCACGACGGCGTGCTCGGCGAACCGGAACATCGAGGAGGGATCCGACAGGAGCACCGAGGTGTCCAGGACGTAGGTGCGGAGGAGCTGATCGGCCGGATCCGAGGAGCCGTGCTGGACACGGCGGTGGACGCCGCCCTGCGTCCCGGTCTGCGGATCCATGCCCTGGGGAACTGTCACGACGACTCTCCACACTCCGGGGGCCGGAGCCCCCGGCTCATGTCCTCGAGCCGGTCTCATCGGTGCGTGTCGTGCACCGCGCAGTGTCCCTTCGGCGTCTGCGCGATGTCGAGCCGTACTTCTGTGGCCGTCTCGACCAGGCGCTGTACCTGATGACTCGAACCTAACCCGGCGAATGACATCCGTGTGCTTCTCACCGCTACGAATGTGTAACCAGTGTGTGAACGCGCGGAATCGGGCCTAGTAGTCGATGCTCGTGGCCGACGAGATCAGGGCGGCGCGGAGCAGCGCGAGGGTCTCGTCGGTGGTGCCGGCGTGCGCGCTGAAGCGGACGGTGCTCGGACGCAGGCGCGCGGTGACCCCGTGCGCGGCGAGGGAGGCGGCCAGCGGGGCCAGCTCCTCCGGCTCCGGCTCGACGACCACGATGCCGGCGCGCTCGTGCTCGCCGCGGGAGCCCACGACCGCCAGCCCGAACTCGTCCGCCAGATCGACGATCGCGCTGACCCGCTCCGCCACGAGCGCGGCGATCGTCGGCTGCCCGACCGCGGCGACCTCCTCCAGCGCCGACGCGAGCCGGGCCTGGGCGATCGGGTCCGGGTTGCTGATGCTGAACGCGCGGGCGTCGCCGCGCGGCGGAGCGACCTCGTCCCACGGCTCCGCCTGCTCCGATCCGGTCCAGCCGGAGAGCACCGGCGTCAGCCGCGACAGCGCCCGCTCGCTGAGCGCGAGGAAGCCCGTCCCCCAGCCGGCGCGGAGCCACTTCTGGCCGCCGGTGACGACCACGTCCGCCAGCTCGTAGGGCGCGTCGACGACGCCGAAGCCCTGGATGGCGTCGAGGACGAGCATCCGGTCGCCGATCACGTCGCGGATCGCTGCGACGTCCGCGAGGTAGCCCGTGCGGGAGTCGACCAGGCTCACCGCGACGGTCGTCACGTCGTCCGTCAGCTGCTCGCGGACCGCCTCCGGCGTCACCCGACCCTGCTCGGTCCGCAGCCACCGGGGCTCCACCGAGCCGAGGGCCTGCGCTGAGCGCACCGCCGCGAACGGCAGGCTCGGGAACTCGGCGGCCGACAGCAGCACCGCGCCCGAGGCGCCGAACAGCGCGTGCAGGAGGCCGGTCGAGGTGTTGGGCTGGAAGACGACGCGGTCGGCGGGGACGCGCACGAGCACCGCCGCGGCCTCCCGAACGCGCTCGTCCTGCCGGAACAGCTCGTCGAGGGTGCCGCTGCGCGCGCGCACCAGCAGCTCGACGGCCGCCTCCTGCTCGGCGGCGACGGTCGCCGAGAGCGGGCCCACCCGGCCGAAGTCGAGGTACCCGGTCTCTTCGCCGAAGCCGGCGAGGTAGTCCTCGGTCGTGGTCGAGGTGGCCTCGTTCGAGCTCATGCCGGCCCTTCCGGTCGGTGGTGCGGCGGGAGCCGCGAGGTCAGCTGCCGAAGCGGCGGTGCCGTCCGGCGTAGTCGCGGAGCGCGCGGAGGAAGTCGACCTCGCGGATGTCGGGGCCGAGCGCCTCCATGAAGTAGAACTCGCTGTGCGCGCTCTGCCAGAGCATGAAGTCGGAGAGGCGCTGCTCCCCCGAGGTGCGGATGACCAGATCCGGGTCGGGCTGCCCGCTGGTGTACAGGTGCTCGCCGATGAGCTCCGGGGTCAGCAGGCCCGCGACGTCCTCGATGGAGGACCCGCGCTTGCCGTGCTCCTCCAGGATGCTCCGCACGGCCTGGGCGATCTCGTGCCGGCCGCCGTAGCCGACCGCGAGGTTGACGTGCAGGCCCGTGTGGGAAGCGGTGCGCGCCTCCGCCGTGTCGAGCGCGGCCACGAGCGACGGAGGGAGGCCCTCGTCGGAGCCGACGTGCTGCACGCGCCAGTCGGGCTGCTGGGAGACCTCCTCGGCGAGGTCGGCGATGATCTCGATCAGCTCGGTCAGCTCGCTGCTGTCCCGCCCGACGAGGTTGTCCTGCGAGAGCAGGTAGAGGGTGACGTGGCGCACGCCGAGCTCGTCGCACCACTGCAGGAACTCGTGCACCTTGGCGGCGCCGGCCCGGTGGCCGTGCGCGGCGGTCTCGAGGGCCCGCTGCCGCGCCCAGCGCCGGTTGCCGTCGATGATCATCGCGACGTGGTTCGGCAGGGAGTCGGGGGGAAGGCTCGAGCGGAGGCGCTTCTTGTAGACGCCGTAGAGGAGGTCCCTTCCCACAGGCAGTCTCGGCTTCGGCACAGTGACACGGTAGTCGACCCGGGGCGCTCCTCGAAGCCCGGCGACGCTCGGCGTCGGCCCGGGGCGGCGTCGTAGTCTGTCCGGCATGAGCCAGCGGCCGACGCCTCCCCCGTCCGATCCCCGCGCCCGCACCGTCCGCGCCGGCGACCCCGTCGGAGCGGACGGCCCCGACCTGCCCGCCCTCCCCCTCGTCGAGGACGCGATCGAGCACGACTCCTCGGCGGAGGTCCGGCCCACCTGGCGCGGCTGGATCCACGCCGGCCTCTTCCCGGTCGCGATCGTCGCCGGAGTGGTGCTGATCGTCGTCGCGGAGGGGACCGCGGCGAAGTGGGCGGCCGCGGTGTTCGCGACCACGTCGCTCCTGCTCTTCGGGAACTCCGCTCTGTACCACCGCTTCGACTGGAAGCCGCGGACGAAGATGATCCTCAAGCGGATCGACCACGCCAACATCTTCCTGCTGATCGCCGGCACCTACACGCCGCTGGCCGTGCTCGCCCTGCCGCCCGCGCAGGGCACGCTCCTGCTGGTCCTGGTCTGGGCGGGGGCGCTGCTCGGGATCGGCTTCCGCGTCTTCTGGATCGGGGCGCCGCGCTGGCTCTACGTGCCGCTCTACCTGCTGCTGGGCTGGGCGGCCGTGATGTACCTCGGTCCGCTCTTCGAGGCCAGCGCGATCATGATGGTGCTCGTCCTCGTCGGCGGGCTCTGCTACTCCGCGGGCGCCGTGATCTACGGCATCAAGAAGCCGAACCCGGTCCCGGGCGTCTTCGGTTTCCACGAGATCTTCCACGCGCTCACGGCCGTGGCGTTCCTCTGCCACTGGACGGCGGCGCTGATCGTCTCGCTCCACCCCGCCTACAACGCGTAGCGGGACCCGAGTCCACCGCGGCGGGCCGGGCTCAGCTCCCGCTGCGCTCCGCCTCCTCGGCGTCGAGCCGCTCCTTCACCTGCGCGGTGTAGGTGGTGCGCCGCACGCGTCGGACCATGTCGAGCGCGAGGAGGACGGCGGCGAGGGCGATCACGAGCATCGTGACGAAGCCGAAGAGGCCCGGCGTGACCGTGTCCTCGTTGAACTCGGGACCCGGAGTCGGCACCGTCGTGGAGGCGAGGACGACGGCCCGCTGGGCGCCCTCGAGCAGCCCGGCGATCACGCGCGCACCTCGTCGGCGACGACGACGCCGGAGCCGTCGGGCTCCGGCGAGACCGGGGCCTCCCCCGAGGGCTCGGGGTCGGGAGCGATCGGCGGGACGACCGCGGTCGGGCCCGGGGCGAGCTCGGCCAGGTCTAGACCGGCGAAGAGATCGGTCTCGGGCGTCGGCGCGTCGACCCGGCTCTCGACGAGCTGGAAGTCGTCGGTCGGCCAGGCGGCGTCGATCGCCTCGTGCGGGAGGAAGAAGAAGGCGTTGTCCGGAGCGACCTGGCTGGCGTGCGCGAGCAGGGCCGCATCGCGCCGGTCGTGGAAGCCGGAGATCACGACGCGCGTGGTCGCGAGGTACGGGGTGTCCTCGTTCCAGCGCTTCATCTCCTCGAAGACCGACAGGCGCGGGTCCTCCGGGTCGATCGAGCGCAGGTGCTCGGCGATCGCCCGCAGCTTCTGGCCGCTGAAGACGCGGTCGTAGTACAGCTTCGAGATCGACCACGGAGCGCCCGTGCCCCGGTACTCCTCGGCGAGGCCCGCCGCGCGGTACGCCTCGACGGCGACCCGGTGGGCGCGGATGTGGTCGGGGTGCGGGTAGCCGCCGTTCTCGTCGTAGCTGATGATCACGTGCGGCCGGAACCGGCGGACCAGGCGCACGAGCGGAGCGGCGGCGGTGGCGAGCGGCAGGCCCGCGAACGAGGCGGCGTCGACCTTCCCGTCCTCGGGCATCCCGGAGTCCACGAAGCCGAGCCAGGCGTGCTCGACGCCGAGCGCCTCGCGGGCGGCGGCCATCTCGTACCGGCGGAGGCCGCCGATGTCGCGCTCGGCGTGCGCGCGGGCCTCGAGGCCCTCGTTCAGCACGGAGCCGGCCTCGCCTCCGGTGCAGGAGACCACCATGACCTCGGCGCCTCGCGAGGCGTAGGCGGCCAGCGTCGCCGCGCCCTTGCTCGACTCGTCGTCCGGATGGGCGTGCACGGCGAGGAGGCGCGGAGTGTCCCGCACCTCCGAATCGACGGAGACCTCGACGGCCTGGGACACGATCGCTCGATTCCTCGGGGTTTAATGGGCTCGGCGCTCCCGTCCGCGAAGGACGCGCGCCACCCGTCCAGAGTAGACGCATCACCCAGGGAGTTCCGTGGCCGCCCGCACGTCCGAGAGCGTCGAGGGAGCCGCCGCGCCCGCGCTCGATCCGGACGCGGTCCGCGCCGCCGGATTCCTCGCCACCCGCTACGGCCGCACGACGCGCACCCGCCGCGGCAACAGCTGGCTCTTCGGCGGCGTCGCGCTCGCCTTCGTCGCCGTCTTCGCCGCCTGGGTGATCTGGGCCGGACTCGACGGAGCGCGCGGCGGAGTGGACGTCCAGGACACCGCGCACCAGGTCGTCGACGACCGCACCGTCACCGTCTCCTTCGACCTCACCGCGCCCGTCGGCCGCGAGGTCGCCTGCGCGGTCCAGGCCCTCAACGAGCAGTCCGCGGTCGTCGGCTGGCTGGTCGTGGAGTACCCCGCCTCGACGGAGCGCTTCCGCTCGTACACGGAGACGGTCCGCACCACCGAGCTGGCGAACACAGGTTTGATCTCCTCCTGCTGGCTCCCGTAGGCTTGCCCGAAGCCCTGACGGACTCGTCGGGGCCTCGCCATTCCCACCGCCGCCTGACGCCGGCCGTCCCCACCGCCGGACGCGGACACCTCCGCACGGTGCTGCCGGGCGCCGCGAGCGCGGCCCGCAGAGCAGGAGCCCACCATGGCCGACCAGTCACAGGTGACCTGGATGACCCAGGAGTCGTACGACCGTCTCGAGGCGGAGCTCACCGAGCTGTCCACCAACGGACGCGAGGAGATCGCCAAGCGCATCGAGGTCGCCCGCGAGGAGGGCGACCTGAAGGAGAACGGCGGCTACCACGCCGCGAAGGACGAGCAGGGCAAGATCGAGGCCCGCATCCGCCAGCTGACCTCCCTCCTCCGCGAGGCCGAGATCGGCACGCCCCCCGAGAGCCACGGAGTCGTCGAGGCCGGCACCATCATCACCGCCGAGATCGCCGGCGACGAGTCCCGCTTCCTCCTCGGCAACCGCGAGATGGCCGGCGAGAGCGACCTCGACGTCTACAGCCCCCAGAGCCCCCTCGGCTCGGCGATCATGGGCCTGAACGTCGGCGACACCGCCCGCTTCACGGCACCCAACGGGCGGGAGATCGAGGTCCGCGTCGCCAACGTCGAGACCTGGTCCGGCCACTGATCGCACGTCGCGGTGTTCTCCGCGGCGTTGTCGTCGGGCGCGATACCGCCGGTATCGCTTCCTCCTCCGCCTTGCGGAGAACACCGCGACGCACGATCAGCCCTCACCAGACAGGGGGACGCCGGCTCCGCGGCGTTGTCGTCGGGCGCGATACCGCCGGTATCGCTTCCTCCTCCGCCTTGCGGAGAACACCGCGACGCACGATCAGCCCTCACCAGACAGGGAGACGCCGGCTCCGCGGCGTTGTCGTCGGGCGCGATACCGCCGGTATCGCTTCCTCCTCCGCCTTGCGGAGAACACCGCGACGCACGATCAGCCCTCTCTGAACGGGAGCGGGGCGCCGGCTCCGCACCGACGACGTCGGGCACGACACCGCCGGTATCGGCTTCCTCCTCCGCCTGAGGGAGTTCACCGCGACGCACGCTCAGCCTCTCCGAGCAGAGGACGCCGGCCACGCGGGGGGACCGCGGACGCGGCGCCCGAGAGCGGTCAGTTGCGGGAGATGCGGGGGGCGTAGCCGGCGTCGGTGAGGACCTGGATGACGCGGTCGGCGTGCTCGGGGCCGCGGGTCTCGACGCTGATCTCGATCTCCACCTCGCTGATCTGCAGGCCCCGGCCGTGCCGGGTGTGCAGCACCTCGACCACGTTGGCGTTCGCCTCCGAGATGAGCTCCGCGATGCGCGACAGCTGCCCCGGACGATCCGGCAGCCCGATGCTCATCTTGAGGTAGCGCTCCGACGCGGCCAGGCCCCGGCTGATCACCCGCTCCATCATCAGCGGATCGATGTTTCCGCCCGAGAGGATCACCGCGGTCGCTCCGGCGTCGCGGATCTTCCCGGTCAGGATGGCCGCGATGCCCACCGCGCCCGCCGGCTCCACCACGAGCTTCGCCCGCTCCAGCAGCACCAGCAGAGCCCGGGCGATGTCGTCGTCCTCCACGGTGACGACCTCGTCCACCATCTCGCGGATGATCGCGAAGTTCAGCTGCCCCGGCTTCGCCACCGCGATGCCGTCGGCGATCGTCGGGGAGATCGTGATCGCGGTCGGCTCGCCGCTCGCGAGCGAGAGCGGATACGGTGCCGCATTCGCCGCCTGCACGCCGATGACGCGGAGCGTGCGCCCCTCCTCGGCCGCCTTCTGCTTGGCCGCCGACGCGACTCCGGCGATGAGGCCGCCTCCGCCGATGGGCACCACGATGGTCTCGACGGCGGGGGCCTGCTCGAGGATCTCGAGGCCGACCGTGCCCTGGCCGGTGATCACGTCGGGGTGGTCGTAGGGCGGCACGAAGACCGCGCCGGTGCGCTCGGCGAACTCCGCCGCCGCGGCGAGCGCCTCGTTGAAGATGTGGCCGCTCAGGACCACGTCCGCTCCGTAGTCGCGGGTGGCTGCGAGCTTGGGCAGCGCGACGCCGATCGGCATGAAGATCGTGGCCTTGATCCCCAGCTCCCGCGCCGCGTAGGCGACGCCCTGCGCGTGGTTGCCGGCCGAGGCCGCCACGACACCGCGGGCCCGCTCCTCCGGGGTGAGCCGCGACATCCGGAACACCGCTCCGCGGATCTTGTAGGAGCCGGTGCGCTGGAGGTTCTCGCACTTGAGGAACACGGGCGAGCCGAGGACCTGCGCGAGGAAGGTGCTCGTCTCCATGGGGGTGGCGGCGATGACGGGGGCGAGGACGGCGCGGGCCGCCTCGTACTCGTGGAGGGCGGGTCCGACGACGCGGCTAGTCTGCATTCTCTGCGGCAACTCTCTCGGGGGTTCGGGTCGGCGAGCGCCAGGCTCCGCTCGCCACGTACTTGACCATGACGTTGAGCGTGGCCACGACGGGCACCGCGAAGAAGGCTCCGGCGATGCCGCCGATGATCGAGCCTCCGGCCACCGCGAGCACGACGGCCAGCGGGTGGACCTTGACCGCCGATCCCATGATCAGCGGCTGCAGGATGTGGCCCTCGAGCTGCTGCACCGCCAGGACGACGATCAGCAGGAAGAGAGCGATCAGCGGCCCGTTGTAGACCAGCGCGATGAAGACGGCCAGCGCTCCCGTCACCACGGCGCCGATGACGGGCACGAAGGAGCCGAGGAAGACCAGCACGCCGATCGGGATCGCGAGCGGGACGCCGAGGAGGAAGGAGCCGAGGCCGATGCCGACCGCGTCGACGAACGCGACCAGGATCTGCACCTTCACGAAGTTCGTGAGCGTCACCCACCCGGCGCGACCGGCACCGTCGACGGCTCCGCGGGCGCGGCGCGGGAAGAGGCGGACGACCCAGCTCCAGATGTTCGGCCCGTCGATGAGGATGAACAGCGTCGAGAAGAGGGTGAGCAGCACGCCCGTCAGCAGGTGGCCGACGGTCGAGCCCACGCTGAGCGCCCCGCTGACCACCATCCCCGAGTCCTGCTGCAGGGCCGTGAGCGCCTGCTGCGCGTACTGGTTGATGTCGGTCTCGGTGAGGTGGAGCGGCGACTCGAGGAGGAAGGCCTTGAAGTCGTCGTAGGACTGCACGGTCTGCCGGCTGAGGTCGTCGAAGCCGGAGTAGACCTGGGTGACGACGAGGAACAGGAGCCCGCCGATCACCACGACGATCCCCAGCTCCGCCAGGACGACGGCGGCCCACTTGGGCCAGCGGTGCCGCTGGAGGAAGCTCGAGAACGGCACGAGCAGAGCGGCGATCACGATCGCGAGCAGGAGCGGGATGACGATCAGCCGCAGCTCGATGACGAGCAGCACGAGCACCGCGAGCGCCGCGACCACGACGAGGACGCGCCAGGCCCAGGCGCCCGCGATGCGCATCCCGTCGCTCACGAAGGCCGAATCGGCGACGGGAGCGGGCCGGGAGGGAGTGGCCGGGGCGACGGGCGCGACGGGCTGGACGGCGCGCGGGCCGGAGGTGCGGCGGGACCTGCCGAGTCTCATCTACCCAGACTAGGCCCCGGCGCATACCCCGCGCGGTATCCCCGGGGAGCGCTCATGCGGCGGCGCCGACCGCCGCCTGCTCCGGTGCCGGGCCGACCGCGACCGGGCGCCGCGCGGGCAGCACGCCGACCCGCTCCCCCGGCTCGAGGCGGTGCCCCGACGCGTGCTGGACGGTGACCTCCTCACCCGTCGACAGCCGGACGGTCGAGCGCCGCACCGGACCCAGGAAGCTCGAGGCGAGGACGACTCCGGGCAGGGAGTCGGGAGCGCCGTCGGCCACGACGGCGAGATCCTCGGGGCGGAGGAACACCGAGACGGGCCCGTCCGCCGCCGCCGCGTCGACGAGCGGCAGGCGCACGCCGAGCGCGAGGACCGATCCCGACGAGACCGTCCCCGCGACCACGGTCGAGAGGCCGACGAAGCGGGCCGTGAAAGCGGTCGCCGGGCGCGCGTAGAGGTCCTCCGGTGCGCCCAGCTGCTCGATCCGCCCGGCGTTCATCACCGCGACGCGGTCGGCGACGGCGAGCGCCTCCTCCTGGTCGTGCGTGACGAAGAACGTGGTGATGCCGATCTCGGACTGCAGGCGCTTGATCTCGTCGCGCAGCTGGACGCGGACCTTCGCGTCCAGGGCCGACAGGGGCTCGTCCAGCAGCAGCACCCGCGGCCGCGTGACGAGGGCGCGCGCGAGCGCCACCCGCTGCTGCTGGCCGCCGGAGAGCTCGTGCGCGTAGCGGTCGCCGAGGGCGCCGAGGCCCACGACCTCCAGCGCCTCCCCCGCGGCCGTTCGGCGCTCGCGCGCCCCGACTCCGCGGGTGCGCAGCCCGAACTCGACGTTCTCGCGCGCCCGCAGGTGCGGGAAGAGCGAGTACGACTGGAAGACCATGCCCATGTCGCGCTTCGCGACGGGGACGTGGGCCACGTCCTCCTCGTCGACGAGGATCCGCCCCGCGTCGATCCGCTCGAGACCGCTGAGAGCGCGCAGGGCGGTGGTCTTGCCGCAGCCGGAGGGGCCGAGCAGCGCGATGAACTCGCCCGGGGCCACGTCGAACGAGACGCCGTCGAGCGCCCGCGCGGAGCCGTAGTGCCGCTCCACGTCGACGAAGCGCACGCGGGCGCCGGGGAGAGTGGGAGCGGTCACGAGGAGCCTTTCCAGGAGCGCGCCCGGCCCGTCGGCAGGCCGATCCGCGCGAGGCGGCCGATCCCGAGCAGGAGGGCGAAGGCGAAGAGAAGGGAGAGCAGCGAGAAGATCACGGCGACGTAGGCGTCGGACTTCGACACCTGCACCAGGCCGGTCTGGAGAGTGGTGCGACTGAGGAGCGAGGCGATCGTGTACTCGCCGAGGACGACCGCGACGGTGATCAGCGCGGCCGCGACCAGGCCCCGGCGCAGGTTCGGCAGGAGGACCCTCCCGAGCACCGCGAGCGGGCCCGCGCCGAGCGAGCGGGCCGCCTCCGAGAGCGTCACGGCGTCGAGCCCGGCGAGGTCCGCCGCCACAGCGCGGTAGGCGTAGGGCAGGACCAGCACCCCGTAGGCGAGAGCGAGCGTCCACGGCGCGGAGCCGGCGACCCGGGTGACGACGGAGTAGACCGGCGCGAGGCCGACGACGAGGACGATGGCGGGCACGGTCAGCGGGAGCAGGCAGACCAGCTCCAGAGCCCGGCGCAGGCGCGGGAGCCGGATCTCGACGAGCAGCATCGTCGGCACCAGCAGGACCAGGACGATGAGGGCGGTGACGACGGCGAGGACCAGCGAGTTGCCGATCCCCTGGAACAGCGAGCGGTAGGCGCGCTCGTTCTCCGGGTCGAGGATCCCCGTCCAGTGCGAGAGGTCGTGGCCGCCGGCGCCGCGGAGCGTGAACTCCGCCATCGCGACGATCGGGACGGCGAAGACGAGCCCGGTGATCACGAGCACCGCCCAGGACAGGAGCCGCGCGGGCCTCATCGCTGCCACCGCCGGGCTCGGCGCTGCAGCAGCGCGTACCCGGACATCAGGACCACCATCACCGCGAGCATCCCGAGCGCGAGGGCGCCCGCGAGGTTCTCGCGGCCCAGCACCGTCTCGCTGACCAGCGCGGCGCGGATCTGCAGCGGCACGATCTGCGCGCCCTGGCTGATCAGCGCCGCCGCCGTGGCGAAGGACGAGAACGCGTTCGCGAACAGCAGCAGCACGCAGCCGAGGAACGACGGCGCGAGCACCGGGACGGCCACGTGCCGCCAGTAGCCGAGCCGGCCCCCGCCGAGCACCGCGTTGGCCTCGGCCCACTCCGGACGCAGGCCCTCGAGCGCGGGCAGGAACGTGAGCACCATCAGGGGCACCTGGAAGTAGAGGTAGGGCAGGACGAGCCCGGGCAGCTGGTAGAGCCACACGCCGTCGGCGTAGAGGTCGACGCCCGCTCCGGCGAGGAGGGTGGTCACCAGTCCCTGCACGCCGATCGTCGCGATGAACGCGAACGCGAGCATCACGCCGCCGAACTGCGCGAGGACGCTCGCCGCCGCATCGACGACGGTCCGGAGCGCCCCGCGCGGATCGGAGCCGAGCAGCGCCAGGCACACGACCGCGCCCAGCACCGCGCCGACGACGGCGGTGACGGCCGAGAGCCCGAGCGACGCGCCGAAGGCGGACACCACGACGGGATCCGCGAGCGCCAGCACGTTCGCCGTGGTGAAGCGGCCGTCTCCGTCCGCGAATCCGGTCGCCACCGCGAGGACCGTGGGAACGGCCAGGAACAGCAGGACGTAGAGCGCGAAGGGGGCGACGCCCAGCACGGCCGGGGCACCGCGCCGTCCCCGGGGCGCGGACGCCCCGGAGACGGCCTCGGCGGGAGCGGTGGTCACTGGATCGCCGCGGCCCACTTCTCGGCGAGGAGCGACGAGGCCGCCTCGGTCTGCTCCTCCGTGAACTGGACGAGGTCGGAGGGAGCGGCGCCGACGGCGTCGAGCGCGTCCTGGTCGACGGTGCCGGCCTCGGTCATCGCGGCCAGGCGCACCGGGTAGGCGCCGGCGGCGAGGTAGAGGTTCTGCGCAGCGTCGGAGTAGAGGTACTCCTGCCAGAGCCGGGCGGCCGCGGGGTGCGGAGCATCGGCGTTGACCGCCTGGTTGTAGTAGCTGCCGACGGCGGAGCCGGCGAGGACGGTCGTGGTCCACTCGCGGGTGCCCTCGTTCGCCTTCCCGGCGGCGAGGTTGTTGTAGCTCCAGTCGAAGACGACCGGGGTCTCGCCCGAGGCGATGGTCGCGTCGGTCGGGTCCAGCGGCAGGAAGTTGCCGGCGTCGTTCAGCTTCTCGAAGAAGTCGATCCCCGCCTGGACGTCGTCGGCGGAGCCCCCGGACTGGAGGGCCGCGAGCTGCACCGCGGCCGCCGCGGCTCCCGCCTGGGTCGGGTCGCCGTTGATCGCGACCGAGCCGCGGTAGTCGGCGCCGAGGAGGTCCTCGAGCGACGTGGGCGCGGGCACCGCGTCCGCGTCGAATCCGATCGACATCAGGCCGGTGTAGTCGTTGACCCAGAGGCCCGACTCCTCCTTGTTCCCCTCGGGGATGTCGTCCCACGACTCGACCTTGTACGGCGCGAACATGTCCGTGTTCGCCAGCGCGACGGCCGGCCCCAGGTCGAACACGTCGGGAGCGGTGTCCTGCCCGGCGAGGTTCTCGGCCGTGCTGATCTCCTCCGCGGAGGAGACGTCGGGGTCGGCGGAGTTCACGGTGATGCCGTACTCGTCCTCGAAGCCGCTGATCAGCTCGCCGTAGTTCGCCCAGGTGTCGGGCAGGGCGATGACGTTGAGCTCGCCCTCGGCCTTCGCGGCCTCGACCAGGGCGTCCAGCCCGCCGAGGTCCGCGGCGGACGTGGCGGACGCGGCGTCCGCGCCGCCGCCGTCGGACGAGGCGGTGGCGCCGCCGGAGCAGGCCGAGAGCGTGAAGACGAGGGCGGTGCCGGCGGCGGCGACCGCGGCGGTGCGCGACAGGCGCTGAATGGTCAAGGGTCCTCCAGGAGTCGGGTGGGCCGCCCCGGTGGGACGGCCTCGGGCACGGTAGGAGCGCCGCGAGTCGGCGAGGGAGCGCGGCGGTGAATGCCGGGAAAACGCCGGGGGCCGAATCGGGGACGGCGGTGTCGGGGGCGTTCGCTAGCGTGGGCGGACCATGACCGAGCAGCTCTCCCCCGCGCTGGCGCGCCGCATCGCCCTGGCGGCGCAGGGGTTCGGCGTCCCCCGGCCCTCCCGGGTCGACGCGCGCCGGGTGCGCGCCGCCGTGGACCGGATCCGCCCGCTCCAGCTCGACTCGGTGAACGTCTTCGAGCGGAGCCACTACCTGCCGCTGCTCGCGCGGCTCGGCCCCTACGACCGCTCCCTCCTCGACGCCGCGGCCTTCTCCCCGGACGGCCCCTACGTCGAGTACTGGGCCCATGAGGCCGCCCTCGTCCGCCGCGAGGACCTCCCGCTCTACCGCTGGCGGATGAAGCACTACCGCCGGGTCCGCCTGCCCGAGCACGAGGGCTGGGCCCACGAGAACCGCGCCACCCTCGACTGGCTCCGCGCCGCGCTCGCCGACGGTCCCCTCCGGGCCTCCGAGATCGAGCACGAGGCCAACGTCCGCACGGGCCCCTGGTGGGGCTGGTCCGACATCAAGCGCGGCCTCGAGGTCCTGTTCCGCTGGGGCGAGGTGGTGACGGCGGGGCGCACGCGCTTCGAGCGCTCCTACGGGCTCGCCGAGCGGCTCCTCCCGCGCGAGGTGCTCGACGCCGAGGTGCCCCTCCCCGACGCCGTCCGCGAGCTCGTGCGCAGGGCGGCGCGGGCCCACGGGATCGGCACCCTCGGCGATCTGGCCGACTACCACCGGCTGCTCCGGTCCCCCACCCGCGTCGCGATCGACGAGCTGGTCGAGGCGGGCGAGCTCGAGCCCGTCGAGGTGCGCGGCTGGGAGCGGGGCAGGAGGCCGGTGCCGCTCTGGCGCCACGTCGACTCCCGTCGTCCCCGCACGCTCCGGGCGGACGCACTCCTCTCGCCGTTCGACCCCGTGGTCTGGCACCGCCCGAGGGCGGAGCTGTTCTTCGGCTTCCACTACCGGATCGAGATCTACACCCCGGCCGAGCAGCGGGTCCACGGCTACTACGTCCTCCCCGTGCTCCTCGACGACGTGATCGCCGCCCGGGTCGACCTCAAGAGCGAGCGCAGGCGCCGAGTCCTCCTCGTGCAGGCCGCCTGGCTCGAGCCGGGGGCTCCGTCCGGCACGCCGGAGCGGCTCGCCGCACTGCTGGTCGAGGCGGCGGGCTGGCAGGGCCTCGACGCCATCGAGGTCGTCGGCCGCGGCGACCTCGCGGCAGCCCTCGCCGTCGCGCTGAGGAGGACCGCGTGAGCGCGCCCGGCGGCGTCCTGGCGCTCGCGCTCTCGGAGCGCTGCGTCGCCCATCTGCTCGAGCGCGGGACCGTCGTCGGGGTCGGCACGGGCGAGCTCGCCCACGCGGCCGGGGTCTCCCTCCGGACCTTCCACCGGTACCTCGGCAGCAAGGAGGACTGCGTGCGCCCGGTGCTCGCCGCCGCGATCGCGGCGATGGGACGCGCCCTCCTCGAGCGTCCGCCCGCCGAGCCGCTCAACGCGGCGCTCGGCCACGCCTTCGCCGCGGCGGCCTCCGGTCCCCAGCTCGACCGCACGCTCCGACTCATCCCCCTGCTCACCGAGACGTCGGCGATGCGCGCCGTCTGGGCCCAGTCCCTGCACGACGGCGAGGAGGCGCTGACGCCGTTCCTCGCGGAGCGGATGGGGCTCGGCCGCACCTCCCGGCACCGGGCGGCCGTGCTGGCCACCGTCGTCCTCGCCCTGGTCCGGCGAGCGCTGGTCGACGCGGCCGCGAGCGGCACCGACCCGGCGCCGGTCTTCGCCGAGTACCTGACGACCGTCGACGGCGGACCGCTCGCGGCTCCGACCGGCTGACGTCCCGTCCGGCGCGGTGACACGTGCACCGCGGCCCCGAGGCGTGATCCGGGCGGGGCGGCGATCGACGACGGGGCGGCTGCCGGAGGGACCCGCTAGAAGCGCGAGCCCATCTCGGAGAGGCGGGCGACGCGGTCCGCGATCGGAGGGTGGGTCGCGAAGAGGCGCGCGACCACTCCCGGCTTCGACGGGTCGGCGATCCACAGGTGCGCCATCGAGCTGTTCTGCCGCTGCATCGGGCGTCCCGCGGACTCGAGCTTGAGGAGGGCGCGGGCGAGGGCGTCGGGGTGGCGGGTCGTCAGCGCGCTCGTGGCATCGGCGAGGTACTCGCGCTGACGGGAGATCGAGAGCTGCACGACCGAGGCGACGATCGGCGCGAGGACCATCGACACCAGCCCGACGATCAGGAGCGCCGGGTTGCCCCCGCCGTTGCCGTTGCCGCCCCGCCCGAAGAAGGCCAGGCGGAGGAAGGCGTCCGAGAGGAAGCCCACCGCGACGACGAGACCGAACACGATCATCGAGACGCGGATGTCGTAGTTGCGGACGTGGCCCAGCTCGTGGGCCATCACGCCCTCCAGCTCGGCGTCGTCCATGATCGCGAGCAGGCCGGTCGTCGCGGCGACGACGGCGTGCTCGGGGTCGCGGCCGGTCGCGAACGCGTTCGGCGCCGGGTCGTCGATCAGGTAGACCTGCGGCATCGGGGTGCCCGTCGCGATCGAGAGGTTCTCGACGATCCGGTACAGTCTCGGCTCGTCCGCCTTCTCCACCGGAACGCCGCCGCTGAGCGCGACCGCCTGGCGAGCGGCGAAGAAGTACTGGAAGAACGCGTAGGCGGCGGCGATCACGAGCACCACCACGACGATCGTCGTGCTGCGGTAGACCGCTGCCGCCAGGGCGCCCAGGCCGCCGATGACCGCCAGGAAGAGGACGAGGATCAGGACCGTGTTGCGCTTGTTGCGGGCGATGGCGCTGTACACGGCGGCTGCCTAGAACTGGACGCGGGGGGGCTCCGAGATCGCGGCGAGATCGCCGACCTCGAAGAACTCGCGCTCCGAGAACCCGAGCCGGCGCGAGAAGAGCGTGTTCGGGAAGACCTTCACCTTGGTGTTCATCTCGCGCACGCCGCCGTTGTAGAAGCGCCGGGCCGACTGGATCTTGTCCTCGGTGTCGACCAGCTCGCCCTGCAGCTGGAGGAAGTTCTGGCTCGCCTGCAACTGCGGATACGCCTCCGCGACCGCGAAGATCGACTTCAGCGCACTCTGCATGTGGTCCTCGGCGACCGACGCCTCCGCCGGGCCCTGGGCCTGCAGCGTCTCAGCGCGCGCCTGCGTCACCGACTCGAAGACCTGCCGCTCGTGCGAGGCGTAGCCCTTCACGGAGTCGATCACGTTGGGGATCAGGTCCGCGCGGCGCTTCAGCTGGACGGTGATGTCGCTCCACGCCTCGTCCACGCGGACGTTGAGGGTGACCAGCGAGTTGTACGTCGCCCAGAGGTACACCCCGAAGATGACGACGAGCGCGACGACGACGATGAGCGGGACGAGCCATTCCATGCCGACCAGTGTAGGGACGGAGCGCTCCCCGGCACCTGTCGATGAGGCGCATTCGCAGGGGCGGGTCGGGCCTACTTGAGGGTCTTCTGCAGCAGGACGGTGCTGAGCCAGCGCTCGAACTTGAAGCCGACCCGGCCCATGCGGCCGACCTCGACGAATCCGAACTGCGCGTGCATCGCCAGCGAGGCCTCCGCGCCCTTGTCGGCGATGACGGCCATGATCTGCCGGATCCCCACCGCCTTCGCGCGCTCGAGGAGCTCGGTCATCAGCGCGCGGCCGAGGCCCTTCCCGGTGGAGGCCGCCCGCAGGTAGATCGAATTCTCCACGGTGAAGCGGTAGGCGCGCTTGGACGACCACGGCGACACCATCGCGTAGCCGAGGATCTGGCCCGACGGCGAGACGGCGACGATGAAGGGCAGCCCGAGCTTCTGGTTGCGGGAGAACTTCGTCCGCCACTCCTTCAGCGTCGAATCGTCCTCGTCGAAGGTCACCACCGTGTTGCGCACGTAGTGGTTGTAGATCTCGCGGATGTCCGGGAGGTCGGCGTCGCGGGCGTCGCGGATCTCGAACGAGAAGCCGGGCTCGGGAGGCGGCGCCTTCCGCAGGTGCGGCGGCAGGACGCGCCGGCTCTCGTACTCTTCCTCAAGCATCCGGCTCCCCTTCGGCTCCGCCCATCGATCCGGGCCAGCGTAGCCGCCCCAGGGGCGAGCGCCCGGTCACGCGAGAGCGCTCCAGTCGACCGGCTCCGCGCCGCGCTCCTCCAGGAGGGCGTTCGCGCGGCTGAACGGCCGGGAGCCGAAGAAGCCCCGCGAGGCCGACAGCGGGCTGGGGTGCGCGCTCTCGATCACTCCGGCCTCCCCCAGCATCGGGCGGAGCGACGCGGCGTCGCGGCCCCAGAGGATCGCGACGAGAGGCGAGTCCCGTGCGGCCAGGGTGCGGATCGCGTGCTCGGTGACCGCCTCCCAGCCCTTGCCGCGGTGCGAGGCGGGAGAGCCGGGGGCGACCGTGAGGACCCGGTTCAGCAGCATCACGCCGCTCGACGTCCAGCCGCTGAGGTCGCCGTGCTCGGGCGGCTCGACGCCGAGGTCGTCGCGGAGCTCGCGGTGGATGTTCTGCAGGCTCCTCGGCAGCGGGCGCACGTGGCGCTCGACTGCGAAGGACAGCCCGATCGGGTGCCCGGGTGTCGGGTACGGGTCCTGTCCGACGATGAGGACGCGCACGTCCGAGAGCGGGGCGGCGAAGGCGCGGAGCACGTCGCGGCCCGCCGGGAGGTAGGGCCGGCCGGCCGCGACCTCGCTGCGGAGGAAGTCGCCCATCGCGGCGATGTCCCCGGCGACCGGGGCGAGCGCCTCCGCCCAGCCCCGGTCGATCAGTCCCGAGGCGGCGAGCTCCGCGAGGTCCACCGGGTCAGGTCGCCGCGAGCGTCGCGACGACGACTCCGGCGTCGCTCCCGCTCACGCGCCACACCGAGCCGGCGCCGCCGACGCGGAGCGCGCCGGTGCCGACGATCAGCACAGTGGACTCGTCGAGCGCGACGCCGCCGTCGACCAGGCCCGCCTCGACGGCGGCGACCAGGCGGCCGAGGGTGCCCCACTGAGCGGCGTGCACGTCGACCGTCACGTCGATGAGGCCGATGCCCTCGAGCACCGTGACCTCGTCGAGCTCCTCCGCCGCGCCCTCCGGGGCCACGGCGACGCCGCCGATCCGGTGGCCGCCGACGAGGGCGCGGTCGGCCGCGACGGCGGCTCCCGCCGAGTAGCCGGCGTACGGCACACCGGAGGAGACGAGGTCGCGCAGGCGCGGGAAGCAGGCCTCGAGGGCGTCGCGGTAGGCCGGCGTCAGCCCTCCGCCGACGAAGACCCCGTCGACGTCGTCGAAGACCGCGGGATCGATCCGGCCGCCCTCCGGCTTCATCACGGCGAACGCGTCGAGCGGGCCGACCGTCGCGAGCAGTGCCGCGTAGCCGGCGTAGGCCTCGGGGCCGAGTCCGTCGTGGACGACGACGATCGCGATGCGCGGGCCCTCGATCCGGCCGGCGTCGACGGCGTGGGCGCGCGCCTCCGCGAGGAACGCCCCGTACAGCTGCTGGTCGTGCTCGACGCCGCCTCCGCCGCCGATCAGGTGGACGCTCACTCGTCGTCCTCGGCGAGGGCTCCGTCCACCGGGGGCAGGGCCGACCAGGGGAAGACGATCCAGCGCGGGGTGCGGCGCCAGAAGAAATCGGGTTCGAGGACCGTGCGCGGCTTCGTGTAGAGGGTCACGGTGCGCACCTCGGCGCCCATCGCGCGGATGAGCTTCACCGAGAGGGCGAGGGTGTGGCCGGAGTCGGAGACGTCGTCGACCAGGAGGATGCGCTTGCCGCGCACCGACGCCTCGTCGAGCAGCGGCGGCAGCACCACGGGCTCCGCCAGGCGCGCCTCGACGCCGGTGTAGAACTCGACGTTCAGCGCCCCGCAGCTCTTGATGCCGAGCGCGTAGGCCACGGCGCCCGCGAGCAGGAGACCGCCGCGCGCGATGGCGACGACCAGCTCCGGCCGGTAGCCCGACGCGACCACGTCGTCGGCCAGGTGCCGAGCGGCGTCGCCGAACTCGAGCCAGCCGAGCACCTCCTTCTCCGTGGCGGCGAGGAGGGCGGCGGAGTCGTCGGCGTCGGAAACCATGAGGGACAGGCTAGGCCGTCGCGGGCCTCCGCGTCACATCGGTCGGGTGCGCGGCGCCAGGGGCCCCTTCGCGACCTTGTGCGGGGCCGCCTGCGCGACCGGCTTGATGGTCACCAGGTCGAGGTTGACGTGCGCGGGGAGCTCCACCGAGGAGACGATCGCGGCGGCGACGTCCTCCGCGACCAGCGGGTCGGGGACCTCGGCGTAGACCGCGTCGGCGCGCTCCCGGTCGCCGCCGAAGCGGACCAGCGAGAACTCGTCCGTGTGCACCATCCCCGGCGCGATCTCGATCACGCGGATCGGCTCGCCGGCCAGCTCGAGCCGCAGCACGGCGACGAGCGCGTGCGCGGCGTGCTTGGCGGCGTTGTACCCGCCTCCGCCCTCGTAGGCGACGTGGCCGGCGATCGAGGTGACCGTCACGATGTCCGCGGAGGTCCCGCTCCCCCGGATCCCGGCGCGCAGCAGCGGGAGCAGCGCGCTGGTCACCAGCTTCACCGAGAGCACGTTGATCTCGAACATGCGGCGCCAGTCCTCGGGGTCGGACTTCTCGACCGAGTCGAGTCCGAGCGCGCCGCCCGCGTTGTTCACGAGCGCGTGCACGGGCCCGGAGGAGGCGAGGTGGTCGCGCAGCGCATCGACCTGGGCGGCGTCGGTGAGGTCGGCGGCGAAGTACCCGGCGCCGGTCTCGGCGGCGAGCGCCTCCAGCCGGTCGCGCCGGCGCGCGACGGCGACGACCTCCCAGCCGTGCTCGCGGAACAGGCGGACCGTGGCCGCCCCGATCCCTGAACTCGCTCCTGTCACGACAACGCGTCGATCCACGCCCGTCCCCTTCCGTCAAGCCTCGGACACCGTCGACGCCGTCGTCGCAGCCCAACGCTAGTCTGGCCGCGTGCCGCCCGCCGACCCGGTTCCCGCGACCGCCGGGACAGCCGTTGCCCCGAAGCGCCGCGTGCCCCTCTGGGACAACGCGCGCTTCGTCTGCGTGACCCTCGTCGTGATCGGGCACGGCGTCCAGCGGCTGACGGCCAACTCCGACACCTCGCTCATCGTCTACCTGACGATCTACGCCTTCCACATGCCGGCGTTCGCGATCATCTCGGGCTACTTCTCCAAGAGCGGCGCACCGAGTGCGCGCGCGATGCGGCGGGTGCTGACCGACATCCTCCTGCCCTACCTGATCATGGAGACGATCTGGACCCTGGTGCAGTTCCTGGTCGAGGGCAAGCAGGAGTTCAACCCCACGAAGCCGAGCTGGACGCTGTGGTTCCTGCTCGCGCTGGGGATCTTCCGCCTCGTCCTCCCCTACCTGGCGCTGCTGCGCTGGCCGCTGCTGATCAGCGTGGTGCTCGCGGTCGGGGTCAGCTACTACGACAACATCGACTCGACCTTCTCGCTCGCCCGCGCGATCGGGATCCTGCCCTTCTTCGTGTTCGGCTGGCGCCTGCGCGGCTTCGCCCCCGGCGGCCGCTCCGCCGTCGACCGCTGGCTCGCCCAGCCGCCGTCGCGGGTGCTCCTCGCCCGGATCCTCGCCGTCGTCCTCTTCGCGGTCACGGCGGTCGTCATGACCGTCAACATCGAGGCGTTCCGCGCGGCGGACCTGCGCTACTGGTTCTTCTACGACCGCCCCTACGACGCCCTCGGCGAGACCCAGTGGTGGGCCGGACTGGTGCGGCTGGCCCTGATGTCCGGGGCGGTCGTGCTCTCGCTCGCGCTGTTCGCGCTGGTGCCGCGCCGCCGCACCGCGCTCACGGCCTGGGGGCAGTCGACGATGTACGTCTACCTCCTCCACAGCTTCGTCCTCTATCCGCTGCGCGAGTCCGGGATCCTCTCGCGGACGGAGAGCACGCTCGCCCTCGTGCTGATGATCGTGTTCTGCGTCGCGGTCTCGGTCGCGCTCTCGCTGGGCTGGACCCGCACCGTCTTCCACCGGCTGGTCGAGCCCCGCGCAGCCTGGCTCTTCGCTCCGGCGGCCGATGAGAGGCCCCGGCGCCCGGACCGCGCCGACCCCACCGGCGCCAAGCGCGACCGGCAGCCCGAGCGGCGCTGACGGCCGTTACCCCGTGTGTCGGCGGTCCTGGCCGCCCGGCGGACCCCCGCGTACGCTCGTCGCGACGGAGAACGGCCCCGTCCCCGACCCCGACGATCCGATGGGAAGCACCATGACCGACTCCGAGAAGTGGCAGTTCGAGACCAAGCAGATCCACTCGGGAGCCGCGCCGGACCCGGTGACCAAGGCCCGCGCGACGCCGATCTACCAGACCACCTCCTACGTCTTCGACAACGCGGAGCACGCCCAGAACCTGTTCGCGCTGGCGGAGTTCGGGAACATCTACACCCGCATCCAGAACCCGACCCAGGCGGTCGTGGAGGAGCGGCTCACCGCCCTCGAGGGCGGCTCCGGCGCCCTGCTGCTCGCCTCGGGCCAGGCCGCCGAGACCGCGGCCGTGCTCAACATCGCCCAGGCCGGCGACCACATCGTCTCGTCGTCCTCGATCTACGGCGGCACCTACAATCTCTTCAAGTACACCCTCGCCAAGCTCGGCATCGAGACGACCTTCGTCGAGAACCAGGACGACCGCGAGGAGTGGCGCCGCGCCGTCCGCCCGAACACGAAGCTGTTCTTCGCCGAGACCGTCGGCAACCCCAAGATCAACATCCTCGACATCCGCACCGTGGCCGATGTCGCGCACGACGCGGGCGTGCCCCTGATCGTGGACAACACCATCGCGACGCCCTACCTCATCCGCCCCTTCGAGCACGGCGCGGACATCATCGTCCACTCGGCGACCAAGTTCCTCGGCGGCCACGGCACGGTCATCGGCGGCGCGATCGTCGACGGCGGCCGCTTCTCGTGGACGGCGAACGCCGAGCGCTTCCCCGGCCTCACCACGCCGGACGAGTCGTACCACGGCGCCGTCTACACCGCCGCGGTCGGCGACTCCCTCGCCTACATCATCAAGGCCCGCGTGCAGCTGCTGCGCGACCTCGGCGCCTCGATCGCCCCGGCGAGCGCCTGGCAGCTCATCCAGGGCATCGAGACCCTCTCGCTCCGGATCGAGCGCCACGTGCAGAACGCGCAGGAGATCGCGGAGCACCTCGAGAACCACTCCGACATCGCCTCGGTGAACTACTCGGGGCTGCCCACCTCGCCCTGGTACGCCGCGGCCAACCGCTACGCCCCGAAGGGCGTGGGCGCGGTGCTCTCGTTCGAGCTCAAGGGCGGAGTGGACGCCGGCCGGGCCTTCGTCGACTCGCTGGAGCTGTTCTCGCACCTGGCCAACATCGGCGACGTCCGCTCGCTGGTCATCCACCCGGCGTCGACCACCCACTCGCAGCTCTCGCCCGAGCAGCAGCTGACGGCCGGGGTCACTCCGGGCCTGGTGCGCCTGTCAGTGGGACTCGAGAACGTCGACGACCTCCGCGCCGACCTCGACCAGGCCCTCCGCGCCGCGCGCGCCGTCGTCGAGGCCTCCCGCGCGAACGCCTGAGGCCCCTCGGCGCCCTGACGGGGTCCCCGCCCGCGGGGACGCGTCAGGGCGCTCCGCGCTCGGGCGGAGGAATGCGGGAGCAGGGCGTAACAAACGGCTCCGCCCCGCGGCGCTCTGACACGATGGACAGCGCTATGGACTGGCAGCAGACTCTCGAGGACACGGTCCCGTCGGCGTTCGTCACCGAGCGCCAGCTCCTCTCGGTCATCGGCAAGCCGCCCGCCACCGGAGCCTGGCGCGACGGCGACCACCCGGGCGGGCGCCGCTTCGTCGACCTCGGCCCGTTCGACTTCGAGGCGGGCGGCCACCTCCCCCACGCCCGCATCGCCTACGAGAGCTGGGGCGCGCTGAACGAGCGCCGCGACAACGCCGTCCTCGTCCTGCACGCGCTGACCGGCGACTCCCACCTGCTCGGCCGCGGCGATCCCGGCCACGCGACGGACGGCTGGTGGTCGGGACTCGTCGGCCCCGGCCTCGTGATCGACACCGACCGCTTCTTCGTGGTCGCCCCGAACATGCTCGGCGGCTGCCAGGGCTCCACCGGGCCCGCGTCCCTCGCCCCCGACGGCCACGAGTGGGGTGCACGGTTCCCGTACACGAGCATCCGCGACCAGGTGCGGGCGCAGGCGCAGTTCAGCGACCTGCTCGGCGTCGAGCGCTGGCACACCGTCATCGGCGGCTCGATGGGCGGGATGCAGGCGCTGGAATGGGGGATCGACCACGCGGAGCGGGTCGCGCGCCTCGCGGTCCTGGCCGCTCCCCCGCGGGCCACGGCCGACCAGATCGCCCTCAACTTCGTGCAGCTCGAGGCGATCCGCAACGACGCGGCCTTCGCGGGCGGCGCCTACTACGACGCCGGCGACGGCCAGGGCCCGTACCACGGCCTCGCGCTCGCCCGCCGGATGGCTCTGCTCAACTACCGCAGCCCCTCCGAGCTCAACGACCGCTTCGAGCGGAGCTGGCAGTCGGGGCTCAGCCCGCTCGGCGGCGGCGGCCGCTTCGCGGTGGAGTCCTACCTCGACTTCCACGGCAACAAGTTCACCCGCCGCTTCGACGCGAACAGCTACATCACGCTGGTCGAGGCGATGAACTCGCACGACGTCGGCCGCGGCCGGGGCGGCGAGGCGGCGGCCCTCTCCCGGATCACCAGCCCGACCCTCGTCCTCGGCATCGACAGCGACCGGCTCTTCCCGGTCGAGGGGCAGCGGATCATCGCGGCGCACGCTCCGGGCGCCCTGGACGGCGAGGAGGTCGCGGTGATCACCTCGACGTTCGGCCACGACGGGTTCCTCATCGAGGACGACGCGGTCGGCGCGCACCTCGCCCGGCTGCTGGCGCATCCCGCGACGGCCTGACCCGCCCGACTCCGGCGCGGTTCGACGCCCCGAACCGCGCCCACCGGCCCGGCCAGTGGCTATCGTGAGACGGGGGCCAGCCCCGCGCCACGACCGGAGGGGGCCAGAGCGTGCCGATGATCCGCAGCGCCCGCGAGCGCGACCGGCTGCTGCGCCACTCCGCCTGCGGGATCGGCCTGCTCACGGAGGCGGGGGCGCTCGGCATGGCCCTCATCCCCGGGACGCTCCAGCCCGCCGCCGTGCCGTTCGCCGTCGCGCTGCTCCTGGGCATGATGGCCGCCCACGTCGAGCTCGCCCGGACGGGGCGCCGCAGCCGCGTGATCGCCGTGGCCGTCGGCGGCCTGCTGCTGGGCTGGGGCCTCGCGCTGGGGCTCGCTCCGGGCGCCGACTTCGCCGGGTTCGTCCTCGTCAACACCGCGAACGCCGTGACCGCGAGCATCGCCGTGGTCGTGACGACGTCCGCGCGCCGTCTGCTCCTGCTGCTGCCGGTGCTCCTCCCGAGCCTGATCCCGTCGGTGCTCGTCTCGAGCGGCACCATGATCCCCACCGTGGTCGTCCAGAGCCTGCTGCCCTGGGGCACGCTCTGCGGCTTCGCCCTCTGGATCAGCACCGCGGTCCCGCGAGTGGTGCGGCGGATCGACAGCATCGGCAACGCGCACCGCGTGGAGCGCCTGGCCAGCGAGACGGAGGCGCAGCGCCGGCAGGGCGCGCGGCTCCTGCACGACACGGTGCTGGCCACCCTCACGCTCCTCGCGCACTCGGGCCGCGGAGTGTCGGTCGAGGCACTCCGGCAGCAGGCGGCCCAGGACGCGCAGCTCCTGCGCCAGCTCCGGCTCGGCGGGACCCCCACGCCGAGCGCGTCCGGCTCGTACCAGCTGACCAGCGTCACCTCCGCCCCCGCGGCCAACACCCTCGAGACCGTCCGCAACCGCTTCGGCCGGATGGGGCTCGACGTGATCTGGCACGGCTCCGGCCAGGTGGCTCTCACCGGCGCGGCTCTCGACTCCTTCGTGCTCGCCCTGGCGGAGTGCCTCGAGAACGTGCGCCGCCACTCCGGCGTCGCCTCGGCCGACGTGACGATCACCGAGGACGAGACGACCGTCCGCGCGATGGTCACGGACGCGGGCGCGGGCTTCGACATCGCGACCGTCCCCGACACGAAACTCGGCTTCAAGGAGTCGGTGATCGCCCGGCTCGGCGACGTCGGCGGCCGCACCCGCCTGTTCAGCGCCCCCGGATCGGGGACGACCGTGGTGCTGGAGGTCCCCAAGTGAGCCCCGGACCCGAGTCGCGGGCCCCTCTCCTGGGACGCGTGACCGCCACGCACGGCCGCTCGTCCCGGTCGGCCCGCTCGGTCCGCCGCCAGCAGGAGGGGCTCGGCACCAACTACCTCGGCAGCGGGCTCAACGGCATCGCCGCCGCGATCCTCGCCTACGAGCTGCTGATCTTCCTCTCGACCTCTGCCCGCTACAGCGACCTCGCGCCCGCGGCGATCGCCTGGGTCCTCGTCGTCCTGGCCTTCGGATCCACCGTCCTCGCGATCCACCTCGGCGGACGCCGCCTGCCGCTCCCGGTCTACCTCTGCTTCCTCGTCGCCGTCGGAGCCGCCGTCGTGCTCGACCTGGTGGCCGTGACCGACTCCGGCGCGGCCCGCACCGTCCCCACCGCCGCGGTCGCGGGCGCCGTCGCGCACGCCGCCCTGATCGTCCACCGGCGCGGGATCGAGATCCTCGCGGTGAGCGCCCTCGTCGCGATCGCCGAGGTGATCGCGTTCCTCTCGATGGAGTCGGGCGGAGCGGGCGCGCTCTCGGTGCGCATCAGCGCCCTCGTGGTGACGATCGCGCCGGCCGTCGTCGTGGTCGTGATGATGCGCGGGTTCCGCCGGATGGTCCAGCTCGAGATCGACCGCGCCCTCGTGCAGAGCACCACGCTCGGCCCGCGGTACGCGGTGGGGATGCTCGCCTCGGAGGAGCTCGCACGGCTCGACCTCGCCGCCGAGCGCCTCCTCGCCGAGGTGGGCGACGGCTCGGTCCGGCTGCCCCTCGACGCCCAGCGCGCCGCCCACGCGACCTCGCTCGCCACCCAGCTCCGCCTCCACCTCATCGAGGGGCGGCGCGAGACCTGGCTGCACCACGCCGTGCTCGAGTCCGAGCTGCTCGCACCGCTCGTCGAGCTCGACGACCCGGACGGCACCGCCGGACTCCTCGGACACCAGCAGCGCGACGGGCTCCTCTCGGCCATCTGGCTGATCGCTGACAGCGCGACCGGGCTCGCCGTGGTCCTCCACGTCGAATCGGGCAGCCCCCGCGACCCCGGAGCCGCGACGTCCGCCCGAGGGCTGCTCGTGCCGATCACGCTCCACTCCTCAGGCGCGCCCTTGCGCGGCGTCGATCCTGCGACGTGGGAGGCTATCGCTCAGGTCGGCGTCTTCCGCGACACCTCGCGCGACGGGGAGCTCCGGATCGAGATCGACTGCCTGGTCGAGAATCCCGCCGACCGGTGAGCAGCCGCCGAGAGACCGCCGACGACCGCCGACCGAAGGACACCGATGACACCCACCGCTGACGCGAAGATCACTCTCGCGGTCGTGGACGACCACAAGATGCTCCTCGGGGCGCTCACGGAGTGGATCCGCGGAGCCGCCTCCGACATCCAGCTGGTGGCCGCGGTCGCCTCCTGGCCCGAGCTGCTCACGCACCCCGAGTTCCCCGTCGACGTCGTCCTCCTCGACCTCGACCTCAAGGACAACATCCCGATCTCGGTGAAGCTCTCGACCCTCAAGACCACCGGCGTGAAGACCGTGCTGATGAGCACCTACTCCGAGCCCGCCGTGGTCCGCGAGGCGCTCGCCTCCGGAGCCCTCGGCTACCTGGTGAAGACCGAGGACGCGGACATGATCGTCGAGGCGATCCGCGCGGCCAAGGACGGCCACTCCTACATCTCGCACGAGCTCGACATGGCGCTCTCCACCGGCGACTCCGACGGAGCCCCGAAGCTCAGCGCGCAGGAGCGCCGTGTGATGGCCCTCTACGGCGGCGGCGAGCCGGTGAAATCGGTCGCGTTCGAGCTGGGCATCTCGGAGGAGACGGCGAAGTCGTACCTCAAGCGGATCCGCGAGAAGTACCGCGTCGTCGGCATCGACGTCGGCACGAAGGTGGCTCTGCGCAAGCGCGCCATCCACGACGGGATCCTCATCGAGACGGACTGAGTCGTCTTCCGCGGCGGTCCCTGCCCGCCGCGGCGCGGTCGGCTCCACGAAGTGGTGCGTTCCGCAGAGCGGGGTGCGTCGCCCGGCATCGATCCGCTGGCACGCGGATCGCTGTCAGCGGGCTCTGCGAGGGCGCGGCGGTCCCTGCCCGCCGCGGCGCGGTCGGCCTCTCGACGTGGTGCGTTCCGCAGAGCGGGGTGCATCGCCCGGCATCGATCCGCTGCCCCGCGGATCGCTGTCAGCGGGCTCTGCGAGGGCGCGGCGGTCCCTGCCCGCCGCGGCGCGGTCGGCTCCACGACGTGGTGCGTTCCGCAGAGCGGGGTGCGTCGCCCGGCAGTGATCCGCTGGCACGCGGATCGCTGTCAGCGGGCTCTGCGAGGGCGCGGCGGTCCCTGCCCCACTGCGGGGCGCGCCTCCTTCATGCCGGTCGAGTAGCCGCGGGACGCGACGTGTCGAGACCCCGGACCACGTCCGTCAGGGGCCGAGGACGGCGACCGTCATGCCGGGGGCGACGGCGGGGGCGTCCATCGCGGCGAGGGCGTCGGGCAGGTCCTCGAAGGCGATGGTGCGGCCGACGGAGTCGGCCGGGCGCAGACGGCCGGCGACGATGTCGTCGAGGAGGGCGGTGTAGCCGCTCCGGGCGATACCGTGGCTGCCCAGCAGCTCCAGCTCCTGGGCGATGACCCGCCCGAGCGGGATCGCCGGTGCCGCGTCGGGGCCGAGGAGCAGACCCACCTGCACGTGCCGGCCCCGCGGACGCAGGGCGGCGATCGACGCCTCCGCCGTGACCCTGCTGCCGACGGCGTCGATCGCCAGATGCGCTCCTCCTCCGGTCGCCGCTCGGATCGCCTCGGCGGCGCCCTCGCCTCCGAGGACCGTCACCGCCCCGAGCGCGGCCGCGGCCTCCCGCGCCGGAGCGGAGACGTCCGACGCCACCACCCGGGCTCCGGCCGCGAGCGCGACGATCACCGCGGAGAGGCCCACCCCGCCGCAGCCCAGCACCGCGACCCACTCCCCCGGGGCGACCCGGCCGCGCTCGTGCAAGGCGTGGTACGAGGTCCCGAACCGGCAGCCGAGGCCGGCCGCCTCGACGAAGCCGACGGAGTCGGGCAGGCGCACCAGGTTCAGGTCCGCACCCGGCACGACCACCGCCTCGGCGAACGACCCGTCGAGCGTGAACCCCGGCTGCTGCTGGCGGAGGCACACCTGCGTCGCACCCTCCCGGCACTGCTCGCAGTCGCCGCAGGCGAACACGAACGGCGCCGTGACCCGGTCGCCGACGTCGAAGAGCGACACCTCGCCGCCCGTCGCGATCACCGTCCCGGCGAACTCGTGCCCGGGGATCTGCGGCAGGACGACCGAGTCGTCGTGCCCCTTCCACGCGTGCCAGTCGCTCCGGCAGACCCCGGTCGCCGCGACGCGGACGACGACGCCGTCGACGGGGCAGACGGGCTCCGGGACCTCGACGATCGCGGGGAGAGCGGAGAAGGACGAGTAGCTGACGGCGCGCATGCCGCGAGTCTTCCAGAGGCCCGGGCCGCGCCGCGGCTCACAGAGCGTCGACCGGGACGCCGTCGGTGTCCGGCCGGGCCGACTCGCGGTGGACCGGGTAGACCGTGCCGCGCGCGCGGTCGATCGCGATGCTGCCGAGAGCGAGCACGATGCCCGCCGCGGTCAGGCCGACGCCGACCCAGATGGGCGACAGGTAGCCGAGTCCGGCGGCGATCGTCAGGCCGCCGAGCGCGGCGCCCACCGAGTTGCCGATGTTGAGGGCGGAGTGGTTGAGCGCGGCCGCGATCGTCTGACTGTCCCGCGCCACGTCCATCAACCGGGTCTGGATCGCGGGCGACGCGGCCGCCGAGAAGCCCGCCGAGAGGAACGCGAACACCACCAGGCCGACGACCGACGAGGCCGACAGTGCGAGCCCGATCAGCGAGACGCCGACGCCGGCGAAGAACACCACCAGCGCCCGCCGCACGTCGCGGTCGGCGGCCCAGCCGCCGACGAGGTTGCCGACGGTCATCCCGAGGCCGATGACGACCAGGATCCACGGGACCGCGCCCAGCGGCAGACCCGTCACCTCGGTCGCGAGCGGCGAGATGTAGCTGTACATCGCGAAGAGTCCGCCGAAGCCGATGGCGCCGACGAGGAGGGTCATCCAGACCTGCAGGCGCCCGAACGCCCGCAGCTCGTTGCGAACGGTCGCCGCCGGATTCCCGGGCTGCGCGGGCACCAGCAGCTGGACGGCCACGACGGTCAGCGCGAAGAGCACCGCGACCACGAGGTAGGCGCTGCGCCAGCCGGCCACCTGCCCGACCCAGGTGATCGCGGGCACGCCGACGACGTTCGCGATCGTGAGCCCGGAGAGGACGAACGCGACTCCCTTGCCGCGCTTGCCGGGACCCATCAGGTCGGCGGCGACCAGGGAGGCGATGCCGAAGTAGGCGCCGTGCGGGAGCGCGGCGACGAAGCGCGCGGCGAGGACGAGCGGGAAGCTCGGCAGCAGCGCCGAGCCGATCGTCCCGACGGTGAAGGCGACCAGGAGGGTCAGGAGGAGCCTCTTGCGCGGCCAGCGCGCCGCGGCGGCGGCGATGGTGGGGGCGCCGACCACGACGCCGAGCGCGTAGGCCGAGATCAGCATCCCGGCCTGCGAGACGGCCTGCTCCTGGCTCGCGGCCCAGACCCCGGGGAGGAGGTCGGCGGCGAGCTGCGGGAGGAGCCCCATCGCGACGAACTCGGTCGAGCCGATGCCGAAGCCCCCCATCGCGAGGGCGAGCAGGGCGAGTCGGGTCCGAGCAGGCGAGAACGTCACCGGACAAGGCTACTCAGGATCGAGCGGATGTCGAATCGATTCGAGCCTTCCCGGGCGCGAGAGGTGGCGGCGGGAACCCGCTACTCCCCCAGCGCGTCGTTCAGCCGGGCGATCTTGCCGTCGATCTCGCCCGAGTAGCCGGGGCGGATGTCCGCCTTCAGGACGAGCGACACGCGCGTCCCGAACGCTCCGACGGCCTCCGTGGCGCGCTTGACGACGTCGAAGACCTCGTCCCACTCCCCCTCGATCTCGGTGAACATCGAGGTCGTCCGCGACGGAAGGCCGCTCTCGCGGACGATGCGGACGGCGGCGGCGACCGCGTCGTGGACGGACGCGTCGGGCGCCTCGCCCCCGGACGGTGCGACCGAGAATGCGACGAGCATGGGAGCCTCCTTGACTGCGCGTGCCGCGTGCCGGCCCCGCGCCCTCCGAGCCTACGAGCCCTGGGGCGCCAGGCGGGTCTCCCCGGTCAGCGACGACGCGGGAGTCGTGACGCCGGATGCGACGACCCGCGCCGTCCCCATCCGCCACAGCTCGCGCAGCAGCCAGCCGAGCAGCACCACGAGCAGGACGTTCCGCACCGTCAGCACGAGCACCATCCACCAGTGCGACCAGAGGAGGAAGAGGTAGAGGTACGGGTAGACCACCTGGGTCAGAGCAGCGGTGACGAGCGTCAGCTTGGCGGGCCGGTCGAACGCGCCGTCGCGGCACGCGATCAGCCCGGCGATGACGGGCGGCGCGAGCCACACGATGTACTGCGGCGAGAGCACCTTGTTGGTGTCGATGAACACGACCACGAAGGTCAGCGCGAGCAGCGGGAACAGCCTGGCGGGGTCCGCCCGACGGGCGAGAGCACGGGCACCCAGCAGGGCCACGCCGAGCATGGCCAGAGCGAGCAGCGGGGTCATCAGGCTCGCGGCGGTCTCGGTGCCGGGCCCGTGCATCTCGAAGGTGTTGATGTCGGCGGCGTAGTAGACGTAGCTCCCCGATCCCGGGAGGACCGACAGCCACATCCAGGGGGTGCTCACGACGGCCTCGATCTGGAGGCCCCGATCCGTCTGATCGGTGACGAAGCTGAAGACCTGGTCCCCGCCGCCGACGAGGACGACCGCGAGCACGATGATCACGGAGGCGACGGCGGGGACGAGGATCATCCGGAGTCGTCCGCGCAGGACCAGCACGGCGGCGGCGAGGATCGCGGCAGGCCACACCTTGATCCAGGTGGCGACGGTCAGCAGGAGTGCCGCGACGCCCGGACGGGTCGCCGCCCAGAGCATCCCGGCGATGGCCGGCGGCGCGGTGAAGGCGTCGATGCGGCCGATCGCGATCGGCCCGAGGAGGACGAGGAACAGCAGCCACCAGCGCGCCGCGGCGAGGCGCGGTGCCGACCGGCCGCGCAGCAGCAGGGCGAAGGCGGCGGCGTCGGCGATCGCGACGAGGACGAGCCACATCAGGTCGTAGCCGGCCGAGCCGAAGAGCCAGGAGGCGGCGATCGGGCCCCAGGCGAGGATCGGGTAGACCCAGCCCGTGTCGATCCCGGCGATGCCGCCGCCCTCGACGGCGGTCCTCATCCACTCCTTGTAGACGATGCTGACGTCGCCCATCGGCAGACCCGGAGCGAACAGCGCCAAGAGGGAGAGCACCACGTGCACCAGCGCGAAGGCGCCCCAGAGCACGGCGACGGAGTCGCGGTTCTCGCGCAGCCGCGCGAGGGGGCGGGAGGACGCTCGAGGAGGGGAGGACGGCACCGCGTCATTGTAGAGGGGCCGCTGAACGGGACCCTGGCAGCACCTGAGCCCGCCTGAGAGCGCCGCTCCCGTCGGGCATCAGCACCCCGGCGGGAGTCGGTACCCGGCGGACCCTCAGTGCCCGCGGATCCTCAGTGCCCGCGGATCCTCAGTACCCGGCGAACGCGTCGGTGCGGATCCGCTTCGCCCCGGCACCGCGCAGGGCGCCGCGGACCGAGTCGACGAACGACGGCGACCCGGAGACGTAGCCCACCCGCCGTCCGGCGTCGGGCACCGCGTCCGCGAGCAGCTCGGCGCTCAGTCGTCCGGTCACGTGCGACCACCCTGCAGGCAGCTCGGTCGGCGCCTCCTTCGAGCAGAGCACGACCCGGGCACCCGACTCCTGCAGCAGGTCGCGGTACGCGACGTCGGCGAGGCTCGGTGCGGCGACCACGACGACGACGTCGCGCCGCGGACCGTCGGCGAGCGAGCGCAGCTGGCTGGCGAACGGGGTGATCCCGATGCCGCCCGCCACCAGCAGCAGCGGCACGGAGGCGTCGTCCGGCAGGACGAAGTCGCCGCCGACGCTCGTCGCCCGGAGCGAGTCGCCGGGCTCCAGCGCGGCGAGGGCGCGCTTGAAGCTGCTCGCCTTCTCCGGCATCCGCAGGGCGATCGCGATCTCGCCGTCGGACGGAGCGGAGGAGACCGAGAAGGTGCGTCGGCTGCCCCGGCTGTCGGCGCGGTGCGGCAGGTCGAGCTCGAGCCACTGACCGGGCTCGAAGGTCAGCGGCGAGCGGGAGCGGAAGCGGTACTCCGCGATGCCCGGCGTCAGCACGCGGGTCGAGGCGAGCTCGAGCGTGTGCCGGCGGCGCTGGCGGAACGCGAAGGCGAAGGCGAGGGCGTTGCCGACCACGAGGCCCAGCTCCGGGGTGGCGGAGATCACGCCGACGTGGAACGGGACGCTCGCCACGAGCGCTGCGACGACCGCGATGATCAGCTGCTGCGAGCGGCGCGGCGCGAGCGTGAGCGGCTCCGTCAGCATGAAGGCGCCCGCGAAGACGAACGGGTAGGCCGTGAGGACCAGGGCCGCCGCGGCTCCGAGGTCCTGGCCGTTCTGCACTGCCTGCTGCACCGAGACTCCGCCCGCGACGAGCACGAAGACGGCGAAGACCGCCCAGCGGCGGACCCGCGCCACGATCAGGAGGGAGCCCACGACGACGAACGGCCAGATCGCGCCACTGGCGATCCACCAGGCTCCGGCGTTGAGTCCGGTGAAGCCGATGATCAGCACGGCGACCGCGGCCGGGTTGAAGAGGTGGCGGCCCCGCCAGGCGAGGACGTACTTGGACGCAGCGGCGATCGCGCCGACGAGCGCGATCACGGCGAGCCCCCGGGGATCCGCCGTCGGGAAGAGCAGGCAGGCGATCAGCAGACCGGTGACGAGCGAGGACTCCAGGTGCGCGCGGCTCCGGAACAGCCTCGCGAGGACCGCGCTGACCAGGGCCGTCGAGGCGACGGCGACCAGCGTCGTGCCGAGGATCTCGAGCGGCGTCGAGAAGATCAGGCCGGCTGCGGCGAAGCCGACGGCGACGAGCAGGAGCGCGGCGAGCGTCATCCAGACCAGCCGGTAGGTGGTGACGCGGCCGAGGGCGCGGTCGAAGGTGCCGATCATCGGAAGACCTCTCCGGGGAAGGAAGGCGAGTAGTGGAGGGTGCCGTCGCTGCGGACGCGGACGAACTCGAAGTCGAAGCGCTCGGCGAGGATCTCGGGCGGGCAGACGAACAGCGCTGTCGCGAGCCCGTCGGCGACGAGGGCCGTGTCGGCCACCGCCCAGGCGGCGACGATGCTCTCGACCGGAGCGCCGGTCCGCCCGTCGAGGACGTGGTGGAGGCCGCTGCCCCAGGCGCGGCGGTTGCTCGCCGAGCCGCAGAGCGCGCGCTCGCCGGGCACCGCCACTCCCAGTGCGCTGCTCGGGTCCCACGGGTGCTCGAGGCCGACCCGGACGGGTCCGGCTCCGATGCCCCGGAGGTCGCCGCTCGCGTCGACGAGGGCGGGCCCGGCTCCGGCGAGCTCCTCGAGGACGAGGTCGACGAGCTGGCCCTTGCCCGCAGCGCCGACGTCGACGACGGTGCCCGGCTCGACCCGCAGTCCCGCCGCCCCGCGACGGGCTGAGGCCCAGGAGGGAGCGGGGACCGCGGGTCCGCGCGGGACGAGGGTGTACGCGGAGTCGTAGCCGAGCTGCTCGAGCGGGCCGCCGACGAAGGGGGTGACCGCCCCGCCGGTCAGCTCGTCGAGGACGTCGTACAGCGCGAAGAGATCGACCGCCTCGTCGGGGAAGACGTGCTCGCCGCCGACCCGCAGCTGCGAGACGGCGGAGTCGTCGCGGAACCGCGACCAGGTGCGGTCGTACTCCGCGATCCGCGTCTCGACCCGCGCGCGGTGGGAGGGCCCGAGCCGCTCGGCGGTGTCGATCTGCCAGCCGGTGCCGATCGCGTCGAACCGCCATGCGTGGCCGAGGACCGTCGGGGCGTCAGGCCGTGGCATCGGCCTTGATGGTCTCGACGGCGTCGTTGAAGCCGCCGGAGGTGAGGGAGGACCCCGACACCTTGGAGACCTTCAGCTCGTCGAGCTGCTTGCCGACGACCTCGCCCGCGATGCCGCCCGCGAAGCGCGACTGGTACTGCTGGCCGGTGGGGTTCTCGGACTCCGGGGTCACGGTCACGTCGGTGACGACGCCGTCGGCGAGGGTCAGCGAGACGCCCACCGTCTCGTTCCCTCCGGGCGAGGTGTAGGCGCCCTCTGCCTCGTAGGTGCCGTCGGCGTAGCTGCTGCCGCTCGCGGCGGAGGACGCGGCGCCGGTGGCCTCGGGGGCGGAGCTGGTGGCGGTGCTCGGAGCGGTGGTGGTCGCCGCGTCGGCGGCGTCGCTCCCGGTCGTGGTGGTGCTGGAGCAGGCGGCGAGCGCGGCGAGGGTGCCGGCGCCGGCGAGGAGGGTCAGGGCGTAGCGGGCGGGAGTCGTGGTCTTCGCGGTCATGTCTGTTCTCCTGGTCAAGGCGGACGCGGCGGATCCGACGGTAGAGGTGCTCGCTTCGAGCAGCCGATGAGGCGGCGGTGCGGGGCCGGTGGGCCGGGCCGCGGGCGTCGCTTCCTCCAGGACAACGGCGGAGGTCCCGGTTCGGTTCAGGGCTCGTCCGACGGGCGTGTCAGCGCAGGAGTGCGGCGACCACTCCGGCCAGGTGCTCCGCGATGTCGAGCGCGGCGATCGGGCCGCCGGCGGAGGCGCTCCGTCCGGCCTCCGCGTGCAGGACGGCGGCCGCGGCGGCCAGGGGGGCGAGATCCTCCGCGGTCAGGGTCTCCCCGGCCGCCTCGGCGTCCGCGGCTCGACCGGCGAGGAGGGCGCCGAGCACCCCGCCGAGGACGTCGCCGCTGCCCGCGGTCGCCAGCCAGGGCGTGGATCCGGAGACCTCGAGCTCGACGGAGCCCGCGGCGACGTGCGTGGTCCCGCCCTTGAGGAGGACGCAGACTCCGAGGCGGTCCGCCGCCCGGCGCGCCCACTCCCTCGGGGCCTCCGCGATCGTCGCGGCGTCCGCGTCCAGGCCCGCTCGGCCGAGCACTCCGGCGAGCTCGCGGTAGTGCGGCGTGAGGACGACCGGGCCGGCGGCCTCGTCGATCAGGTCGAGCGCTCCCGCGTCGAGCACCACCGGGACTCCCGAGTGCAGCTGCTCGATCAGGGTGCGACGCTCCTCGTCGCTGCGGTCCTCGGCGCTGGTGCCGGAGCCGAGGAGCCAGGCCTGCACACGTCCCACCGCGGTCACGACCTCCGGCCGCCGGGCGAGCACCAGGCCCGAGGGCCGCTCCGGTCCGAGGTAGCGGACCATGCCGACTCCCGTCCGCACCGCCGCCTCGACGCCGAGCACCGCCGCACCCGGGTACCGCTCCGACCCGGTCGCGATCCCCAGCACTCCGCGCGTGTACTTGTCGTCGTCCTCCCGCGGCACCCTGATGCTCCGCGCCGCCTCCGCCGTCCCGACCCGCTCACCCATCCCGCCACCCTACGTCGCCCTCCGGACGCCCCGACGGTCCTCGGCCACGCATGGCGGTTCGACGCGATCGGCACCGGCTGGCAGATCGACACCGCCGAGCGGCTC